>JAIXUR010000468.1 GCA_027483425.1 Cyanobacteriota bacterium
GGCCAGGCGGCGAGTTTGTCGAGCAGGGTAGCGATCGCCGTGACCTGAGGCTGCTCACAATCGGTATACCAGGCCTCGGCTCCTGGTACGGGAAGCGTATCTAGGCCCAGATTCACAATTAGGTGGGGCTGGCTAAACAGGGCCGCCGCTACGGGGCGGGCCTCTTCTTGCAGCAGCAGGCCCTGGCTGTGGGCTAGTTCTCGCAGCAGCTCTAGCTTTTGGTAGCGCTCCTGCACCGGCAGATCGCCACTGCGCCAGTGAATCGCCACCGTGACCAGGTAGGTTTGCAACAGCAGGTGCCCCAGCTTTTGAGCCTTGGTGGCCAGGTAGCCCGAGTTGTGAGCCGTGGCTTCAATAATCAGCGGCACCCGATTCACCATGTCTAGGCCGTAGCCCTTAATGCCAGCAATTTTGCGGGGATTGTTGGTAATCAGACAAAACTGCTTCACCCCAATGTCGTTGAGAATCTGCGCCCCGATGCCGTAGTTGCGTTGATCCACCGGCAGGCCGAGTTTTTCGTTGGCTTCTACCGTGTCGAGGCCCATGTCTTGGAGCGAATAGGCCTTGAGTTTGTTGACCAGGCCAATGCCGCGCCCCTCCTGGCGCAGGTACACGACGACGCCGCGCCCCACCGACTCAATCATTTTGAGGGCGGCCTGTAGCTGCATGCGGCAGTCGCAGCGCAGGGAGCCAAAAGCATCGCCGGTCAGGCATTCAGAATGCACCCGCACCATGACCGGCTGATCCGCAAAGGTGGCTGGATCACCCTTGACCAGGGCCACATGCTCCGAGCTATCCAGCAGATTGCGGTAGGCGTAGATGGCAAAATCACCAAACTGGGTGGGCATGTTGGCCACCGCCTCCCGCTGCACAAAGCGCTCGTGCTGGAGGCGGTAGTGAATGAGGTCGGCAATGCTAATCAGCTTGAGGTTAAAGGCCTTGGCATAGTCGACCAGCTCTGGCAGCCGCGCCATCGAGCCATCGGGGTTCTGAATTTCGCAGATCACCCCCGCTGGGTACAACCCCGCTAGGCGGGCCAGATCTACCCCCGCTTCGGTATGGCCTGCCCGTTTTAGCACCCCGCCATCCTTGGCCCGCAGGGGAAAGATATGCCCCGGTCGGCGCAGGTCGCTGGGGCGGGCGTTGGGGTTGATAGCCACCTGAATCGTGCGGGCGCGATCGTCAGCAGAGATGCCCGTGGTCACCCCCCAGCTCAGGGCGGCGTCAATGCTGACGGTAAAGGCGGTCTGCTCGTTTTCGTCTTCAAAGGCGCTGGGGCTGACCATCAGCGGTAGGTCGAGTTCGTCGAGGCGATCGCCGGTCATGGCCAGGCAGATCAGCCCCCGCGCCTCCACGGCCATAAAGTTAATCGTGTCGGGGGTAGCAAACTGGGCGGCACAGATCACATCCCCTTCGTTCTCGCGATTTTCATCATCGACCACCACGATTGATCGTCCGGCGGCGAGGTCTTGCAGGGCCGACTCAATGGAGTCAAACCGAAACTCGGGCTGCGGCTCGGAGGTGGGGTGGCGAGGGGCTGTGGGCATCTCCGATTCTGGGTTGAACACAGTGGGGCGAACCTGTAGACGTACGTTGATATCTAAAATTCTAGCTCTATGCCCCGATCTTCACGGGGGCAAGCCCTGGATCCCATCCCTAAGAGAGTCCCAACTACAAAAATATCCCTGCCAAGGACGCGAACTCGGCCCATTGAACCGGTCGCGGCGAGATCTCGGATCGGTATTGAGCTGGAACGATCTCAGCCCGATGGGTTGAGAGCCCCAAGGCTGAGATCCCCAGGTTTGAGATCCTCTCTTCAGCATCCCAAACCACCATGTTGAATTGAGATTACTGGTTTACTATTACAGTGCTCGTCTAACCCGATGAGTCCAGCGCCCATTTTGCCCCTTCAGAACAGTCAGCCCCAGAGCCAGAACCATGAGCGAGTCACCCGTCGGAAAAATTAAGGTCGGTATTGTGGGTGCGTCGGGCTATGGCGGGGTGCAACTGGTGCGGCTGCTGACCCAGCACCCCGAAGCAGAACTGGTGTATCTCGGGGGCGACAGCAGCGCGGGGCAAGCTTACACCGATATTTATCCCCACCTGGCGGACTCGGTTAATCTGACCGTGGAAGCGGTGGATCTGGGGGCGATCGCCCAGCGTTGTCAGGTGGTGTTTTTGTCGCTGCCCAACGGGTTGGCCTGCACCATGGCCCCCACCCTGCTGGAGCGGGGCTGCCGGGTGCTCGATCTATCGGCCGACTACCGCTTTGAAAATTTGACCACCTACCAGTCGTGGTACGGGGGCGATTCCGGGACGGATCGCTTTGCGAATCGCACCGACCAAGGCACCGCTGCCGAAGCCGTCTATGGGCTGCCCGAGCTGTTTCGCGATCGCATTCGCGATGCTCGCCTGATCGGCTGCCCCGGCTGCTACCCCACCGCCAGCCTGTTGGGCATTGCCCCCCTGCTGAAGCAGGGCCTCGCCCAACCCGAGAGCCTCATTATCGACGCCAAGTCAGGCACCTCTGGCGGCGGCAGAGTGGCCAAAACCAGCATGCTGCTGGCCGAAGCCAGCAACTCCCTAGGGGCCTACGGCGTCGCCCGTCATCGCCATACCCCCGAAATTGAGCAAATTTGCACCAATCTGGCCCGCCACGACATCACCGTGCAGTTTACGCCCCACCTGATCCCGATGGTGCGGGGCATTTTGGCCACCATCTACGCCAGCCTGCGTGACCCCGGCCTGGTGCGCGACGACCTGCTCACCATCTACACCGCCTTCTACCGATCTTCTCCCTGGGTGACGGTGCTGCCCAACGGCGTGTATCCCCAAACCAAGTGGGCTTGGGGCACCAACCGCTGCTATATCGGCCTGGAAACCGACCCCCGCACGGGGCGTGTCATCGTCATGTCGGCCATCGATAACCTGATGAAGGGCCAGGCCTCCCAGGCGGTGCAATGCTTTAACCTGATGATGGGCCTCGAAGAGGGCCTGGGGCTGCCCGCCACCACCTTTTATCCCTAGGGTTGGCCCTGGTTAGGCGACTTAGGACAATTCTGGCAAAGAAAATACCCAATCATCTGGATGCTTCCAAAGGGCGCAGGGCTCTGCGCCCCTACAGGGGGTATTTCTTGGCCAGAAACCTCCTCACCTACCCACCCAAGCGGCCCCTAATCCGTCCAGACCACCTGGCGCTCCGATCGCACCCGGTAGCCGGTTTGTTCTTGAATGACTCGCCCAGCCTGGGCTGGGTCGAAGTAGCGGCCAAAGTCCGATTGCAGGCGAGTGTGGGTGGCCTCGGCCTGGGTCAACTCTTGCTGGGCGACCTCGAGCTGCTGCACCTGGGTTTTGAGATGGGGCACTAGCCGCACCAGCGAAACCGTAGCAATTAAAGCTAAAAAACTGTTGACCCCCAGCCGAGCACTCAGCTCAAGGGCCGGCGTGTGACGGGCTAGCCGATACCAGGGGTCTGGCCGACGCCGATGCCGTCTAATCGGCAGGCCGGGGGTAGGAGCGGGCGGAAGTGACTTTAAAGAATGCAGACGACTCATGGGATAGGGTGCTCTAAGCTGGCCTTCATTATGCCTGAGAACGGTAAAAATATGCCTTAAATTGCCTGGGAACCGGGTCTTTAATCAAGCCGTAAGCGTTGATGGCCGGTGGTTGTTCAGACCGGCCATCGCCACAGGAATCTTCCCAGAGGAACGATTGTCACGGGGCTGTTACATTTTAGTTCTACATTACGACTAGTTAAACTGGGCTCCCTGGCTTTTAGTCGGCTTCAGAAATAGAGTATGCTTCCCATAGCTATTTCAGGGGCATTACTAGTTTGGGGGATCGAGTCAGGGCCGGAAAGTCTGCTGCGGCCAACAGTCAGATGTCAAAGGCCAGAATTCAGACAGTCTAGGTAGTTCCCAAACAAGACCAAGGTTTCCTGGCGGAAATCTCACCAGCATGCCGCCTCGCTGGCAGCGAGTTAGATCCCAGCGAGGCGCTAGGGCTAGGGGTACTCAGGAAACTGATGCGCCCCAGCCCTAGGGCTCAACCCCAAAACAGAAATGGTTGGCAAATGGGTCAGCCTTGTTGCGGAAATTGTTGAGTTGGCTGTGTGGTTCAAGGCATAATAAGAGTAGCTGAGTTCCTGCCCCATGCCCCGAAGAATTGTTATTGGCGATATTCACGGTCACTACGACGGCCTTAAACGGCTGTGGGATCTGATGGCCCCTGCGTCCGACGACAAAGTCTATTGCGTCGGCGACCTGATTGATCGCGGCCCCAAAAGCGCCGACGTGGTTGACTTCATTCGCCGCAACGCCACCGGCTGCGTGCGGGGCAACCACGAACAGCTCATTCTCGACACTTTTGTAGACGGCAAGATCAACCCGCCCACCCTCCAGGGCTGGATTTTTAGCGGCGGTCAGGCCACCCTCACCAGCTACCACGGCTCTGCGGCCACCCTCGAAGATCACCTCGACTGGTTGCGCCAGCTTCCTCTCTACATTGACCTAGACGATCTCTGGCTGGTGCACGCTGGGGTTAACCCCATGCTGCCCATCACCGAGCAGAGCAGCTACGAAATGTGCTGGATTCGCGAGACCTTCCACAACAGCCCGACGCCGTTTTTCTCTGACAAGTTAATCATCACCGGGCACACGATTACCTTTACGTTCCCTGGGGTAGACCCCGGTCAGATCGCCGCCGGACGGGGCTGGCTCGACATCGATACCGGCGTCTACCACCCCCGCAGCGGTTGGCTGACCGCCCTCGACTGGGATAACCAACTGGTCTATCAGGTCAACGTGTTTGAGCCGCTCGAACGGGTGCGATCCTGCGCCGAAGCGATTACCTACCTGGATCCCACCCTGGTTAAAAAACGTCCCCGCGATCTCCTGCTCCGCACCGCCTCTTAGCGGGTGTTTGAAAAGAGCTGTCCCAGGTATAGTTTGCCGCCAAGAGACAGCAAAACGCTGAGTTTTGAGGGCATTAGCCTAGGACCTGGGTATAACCTGAGACGCTCTTTGACTTTTCAAACACCCTCTTAGGACAATTCTGGCCACGGAAATACCGAATAATTTGGCTTCCTGTAGGGGCGCAAGGCTCTGCGTCCCCACAGGAAACTATTTTCCAGGAGTCGCCTAAGACTGTTCCCGCCCACGCCTCATCCAGGATTTTGAGGTGACCGGTGGCCTAAGCTGAGATCAGCGCCCTGGGTCGGGATAGGTTATGGAACGACATAATTCTAAGGTAGGACGATCTGTCCCAGCCCTGCCTAGGAGGTGGGAAATGCTCAATGTAGTGGCCCCTGACCCGCTCTTTCAAGACCGTACCGACGCCGGGCGGCAATTGGCTGATCGGCTTCAGCCCTACGCCAATCGTCCTGAGGTGTTGGTGCTAGGGTTGCCTCGGGGAGGAGTGCCAGTCGCCTACGAAGTGGCCACCGCGCTCAGAGCCCAGCTGGATGTTTGTCTGGTGCGGAAGCTAGGGGTACCAGACCAGCCGGAGCTGGCCCTGGGGGCGATCGCCTCGGGCGGTGTGCGGGTACTCAATGACACCGTAATTCATGGGTTGGGCATTTCTGACCACAGTATCGCCGCAGTGACGGCCCGAGAGTTGAGGGAATTGCGGCGGCGCGATCGCGCCTACCGGGGTCATCGACCGCAGCCCGCGATCGGCGATCGCATCATTATTCTGGTCGATGACGGCATGGCCACCGGGGCCACCATGCGAGCGGCCATCTCGGTGATCGTGCCCCAGCGGCCCGCCAAACTCATCGTTGCGGTGCCGGTCGCGACAGCCGAGATCTGCGATGACTTAGGCCTAGTCGTGGATGAGGTGGTGTGTGTAACGAGGCCCGCCACGCTTAGTGCGATCGGGTGCTGGTACATAGACTTTGCCCAAACCTCCGATTGCACCGTCTGCCAGCTCCTCCAGCAATCATCGTCGAACCAACCTGGGCACCCCCCCAGCTCATAGGAGAAGCCGTCATCCCATCGCCCCCCACCCCGTAGGGGCAAACCCCTGTGTTTGCCCTCTACTTGACCAGGGCTAATCTACCAACAGCAAAAGCCACGGTGCGGATAGTTGCCCGATCGCCCTGGCCTAATCCCCCCGCCCCGATCCCCCGCCAGATTACGCCTTAATCTGCCAGGCGGCCTCAAAAAAGGCCAGCTCGCAATCCATGGCGTAGCGATAGGCGCCATGGTTGCTGGGGCTATCCACCGCCTGGGAATCCATCAGCGCCTCGAGCTGCGCCGCCAGGGGCTCAAACTGGTCGCTGCTGTAGGCTGCAATCCACGGGCTGTAGCGGTGGGGCGGTGGGTTGCGCTTGGCCAGCGACTGGCCTAAAAAGGCGTAGAGTCGCATACAGGGGGCCATCGCCACCGCCGTCGCCCCAGGCGCTTGCCCCCAGGCAGTGCTGAGCAAAAAATCGGTGTAGCGACGGGTGGCGGCACCGGGGGTGACCTGGGCCAGGTCTACCCCCCACTCACGGGCATAGCCGCCGTGCAAGGCCAGCTCGTCCAGCACCCCACCGGCCAGCTGATGAAAGATTTGAAAGACCTCCCAGGTGGGGGCTTTGGCGGCAGCGATGCTGTAGGCGCGGCCAAAGGCTTCGAGAAAAAAGGCGTCTTGCCCCACGTAGTAGGCGAAGGTCTCCACGGGTAGCGTGCCATCGCCAAGGCCCCGAACAAAGGGGTGTTGCAGGCAGGCGATCGCGAGGTCAGAGTTGGCATGCCAGAGGGAGTGGGAGAGGGGCATGGGGGGGTAGGGATTGGGTGGGTGAGGATGGTGAAATACAGAAGATAACCCATGTAGGGGCGCATAGCGTGCGCCCTTGGGAGGCAACACCCTGCTTGGGCATTTTCGTGGCCAGAATTGTCCCTAACCTCGGGATGACCTTTCGGACAGCCTTAGGACGGTAACAGGGCCTGGGCCAAATCGAGGGAGAAATAATAGGCCTGGGCGGCTTCGCCCTGGAGCACTTCAAAGGGCAGATTGGGTTCGCCCAGGTGGCTAATCACGAGACGGGCGGCGGCGAGGGAGTGGGCGCGGGTGTAGTCGTTGACGGTGACGACCGTGGTCAACCCGGCGGCGATCGCGGCCTCTAGGCCCTGCTGGCTGTCTTCAATCACCAGACAGGTGGCGGGGGTGAGGCCCATGGCCTTGACCACCAGTTCATAGATATCGGGGGCGGGTTTTTTGGCGGGCACCATGTCTCCGGCGGCGATCACCTCAAACCAGCGGGGTGACTCTGGCCCCAGCAGGCGCTCCAGCAAGGGAATCACGCTGTCTTTGGCGCTGGTGGTGGCGATCGCCAGCCGCACGCCCTCCCGCTGGGCGGCCTCGATCAGCCGCCGCACTCCGGGCCGCAGGGGAATGACATTGCTCTCCACCAGGGCCTGAAAGTGCCGGGCCTTGGCCTGGTGCAGCGCCACCACCAACTCGTCCATGGCCTCAATTTCGAAGGTAGGCTGGTAGCGACGAACATAGTAGTGAATGCGCTCTTTGCCCCCGGCCACCCGCAGCAGTTGCCCGTAGAGGCCCACGGGCCAGTGCCAGGACAGGCCAAACTCCTTAAAGGCCTGGTTAAAGGCGACCCGGTGGCCATCGCGCTCGGTTTCGGCCAGGGTACCATCGACGTCAAAAATCAGCGCTTCAAGGGTTTTCATCGGAGTCATCTAGAGGGCATTGGCCCAATTGCGCCAAGGTTTGCAGATCGCACACAAGCCGCGCAAAAAGCACCACGATTTTAGCCGAGAAGCCCGCCGTTTCACCGTAGGATGAAGAAGTGACCTGTACTGGGGACGGTCATGACACAGTCGCCTGTTGTCAACGGTTACGCAAGACACGGTTACGAAAGGCACGGTTACAAACGGTATGGATATCAAACACGGTTTTACCGCTGCGGTGGGCAACACTCCCCTCATTCGCCTCAATAGCGTTAGCGAGGCTACCGGCTGCGACATTCTGGGCAAGGCAGAGTTTCTCAACCCTGGCGGGTCAGTGAAAGACCGCGCCGCACTCTACATCATTAACGATGCCGAAGCCAAGGGCCTGCTCAAGCCCGGCGGTACCGTAGTCGAAGGCACCGCTGGCAATACTGGGATTGGCCTGGCCCACATCTGCAATGCCAAGGGCTACCGCTGTTTAATCGTCATTCCCGATACCCAGTCCCAAGAAAAAATTGATCTGCTGCGCACCCTGGGGGCCGAGGTGAGAACGGTGCCGGCCGTGCCCTACCGAGACCCCAACAACTACGTCAAGCTATCGGGTCGCCTGGCGGGCGAACTCAACAACGCCATTTGGGCAAACCAGTTTGACAATCTGGCTAACCGCCAGGCCCACTACGAAACCACTGGGCCGGAGATCTGGGCCCAGACCGAGGGCACCGTCGACGGCTGGGTGGCGGCGACGGGTACCGGCGGCACCTACGCGGGCACCGCGATGTTTCTCAAAGAAAAGCACCCCACTATTCGCTGCGTGGTGGCTGACCCCATGGGCAGCGGCCTCTACAGCTACATCAAAACCGGCGAGGTTCACCTGGAGGGGAACTCCATCACCGAGGGCATTGGCAACAGCCGCATCACCGCCAACATGCAGGATGTGCCCATTGACGACGCGATCCAAATTGAAGACCCCGAGGCACTGCGCACCGTCTACCAGATGCTCTACAGCGATGGCCTGTTTATGGGCGGATCGGTGGGCATTAACGTGGCGGCAGCGGTCAAGCTGGCCCAGCAGATGGGGCCTGGCCACCGCATTGTGACGGTGCTATGCGACAGTGGCTCTCGCTATCAGTCGCGCATTTACAGCCGTCCCTGGCTCGAAGAGAAGGGTCTGTGGTCTGAGGATTTGGCCCCGGCGAGCCCATAGACCCTGGGGCGCTGTCCCCTCAAATCCAGCCATTCCAGGGCCCGATGGTTCTGAACCAGATCGACTACACTAGGACAGACTCTACGGGTGCGATCGCGGCCAGATCCAAGGTCTCCCTGTTTAATCCCTACTCCGTGACTTTTGGGGCAACACCTGTGACCGATCAGTCTAATAAATCTTCGCTGCCGCCCGATCCTGCCCTAAATCAAGTGCCCGTGCAAAAAGAGCCCGCACCCCAGCCCAATCCCTGGGTAGAAGGGCTGCAAACCATCGCCCTCAGCGTGGTCTTGGCCCTGGGGATTCGGCATTTTGTCGCAGAGGCGCGCTACATTCCCTCTGGCTCGATGGAGCCTACTCTGCAAATCAACGATCGCCTGGTGATCGAAAAAATTAGCTACCACCTGAATCCTCCCGAGCATGGCGATATTGTGGTGTTTTGGCCCCCCGAAAGCCTTACCCCGCCCGGCAAACGGCGGGATGCTTTCATCAAGCGGATTATTGGCCTGCCGGGAGATGTGGTGGAAGTGCGCGATGGTCAGGTCATTCGCAATGGCGAAGTGCTCACCGAGCCCTACATTAAAGCGGCCCCCGACTACCAGTGGGGGCCTGAGACCGTGCCAGAAGCCTCTTACCTGGTGCTGGGGGACAACCGCAACAGCAGCTACGATAGCCACGCCTGGGGGTTCTTGCCCGAGGAAAATATCATTGGCCGCGCTATGGTGCGGTTTTGGCCGCCGGGGCGGGTTGGCATGCTCAACGATTAGCCCCGCAATGGGGAAATCACTGGGAAAATTTTCAGGCAAGACGATAACGGCCCAGCTAGCCATGGATCAGGCCAGATTAGCTAGACCAAACCCAATGCCTATAGAATACGGGCTCAATACTTAAATGTTCAAGGACTTATTCAGGGAATCCTAACACGCTAGGCTAGCATGGTGGTTAGCTCCTATAGATTCCCCAATTTTTACCTGGAGTGAGCGGGTGCAGTGTCTGCCTGGCGCTGCTATTCTGACCTATCTGTCAGATCCTGATCCTATCTGTCGGGTTGTGCCGCTGACGTTGGTGTCATGGCGGCCAGTTCGCTGATTTTGTTGTTACTGATTAGCCCCACCCAGGACTAGTCGCTGCCATCGTTTTATGACTTTAAATTTTGCCGACAAACCCCGCTTTGCCATTACCACGCCACTGTATTACGTCAATGGTTTACCCCATATTGGCAGTGCCTACACCACGATCGCAGCCGATGTGGTGGCTCGGTTTTATCGGCTGATGGGGCATTCGGTGTTGATGATCACCGGCACCGATGAGCACGGCCAAAAAATTCAGCGCACCGCCGAAGAGCGGGGTGTCTCGCCCCAGGCTCACTGCGATGAGTTTGTGGCCGGGTTTGAACACCTGTGGGAACTGCTGAATATCAGCTGCGATCGCTTCATTCGCACCACCGCCGATCGCCACCAGGTGATTGTCAACGAGTTTTTTCAGCGGGTATGGGAACGGGGCGATATCTACCAGGGGCAGCAGCAGGGCTGGTACTGCGTCTCCTGCGAGGAGTTCAAAGAAGAGCGCGACCTGTTGACCGACCAGCGCTGCCCCATCCACACCAAGCAACAGGTCGAATGGCGCGATGAATCCAACTACTTCTTTAAACTGTCGAAATACCAGGATCAGCTCGAACAGCTCTACGCCGATCGGCCCGACTTTATTCAACCCGAGTCGCGCCGCAACGAGGTGCTGAGCTTTGTTAAGCAGGGGCTGCAAGACTTCTCCATTTCCCGCATCAATCTCGACTGGGGCTTTCCGGTACCCACCGACCCCGGCCATACCCTGTACGTCTGGTTTGATGCGCTCTTGGGCTACATTACCGCCCTGCAAGACCCCAGTGATCCCCCTAGCCTAGCGGCCGCCACCGCCGAGTGGTGGCCCATCAACGTTCACCTGATTGGCAAAGACATTCTGCGCTTCCATGCGGTGTACTGGCCCGCCATGCTGATGTCGGCGGGGCTGCCGGTGCCTGGGCGGGTGTTTGGCCATGGCTTTTTGACCAAAGACGGCCAAAAAATGGGCAAAAGCCAGGGAAACACCCTGGACCCACTGGCCCTGGTTCACCGCTATGGCCCCGATGCCGTGCGCTACTACTTCATGCGTGAAATTGAGTTTGGTAAAGACGGCGATTTCAACGAAACTCGCTTTATCAACGTGCTCAATGCCGACCTGGCCAACGACCTGGGTAATCTACTCAACCGCACCCTGAAAATGGCGGCGCGCTACTGCGAGGATCGGGTGCCTGTGATCGATCCTGAGGCGATTCCCCTCGACCATCCCTTGGCGGCCCTGGGGCGATCGCTGGGGGAAACCGTAGCCGAAGCCTACACCCACCTAGCCTTTAGCCAGGGCTGTACAGCCATTTTGGCCCTGGTGCAGGCCAGCAACAAGTTTCTGGATGACCAAGCTCCCTGGAGCCTCTATAAACAGGGGAAACAAGCTGAAACCGAAGCCGTCTTATATGCGGTGTTGGAGTCGGTGCGACAGGCCGCCTACCTGCTGTCGCCCGTGGTTCCCAGCCTGAGCAACCAGATCTACACCCAGCTGGGCTTCGCGGTTGATTTTAACCAAAAAGACATTGGCCAGCAGCTCAGCTATGGCGACCACGCGGCCTGGGGCTATCTGCCCCCTGGTCAGCCCCTAGGCGTGGCTTCCCCCGTGTTCCAGCGCCTGGAGTTGCCGGAGCTGGTGGCCAGCCCCTAGGCCCAGCGTTCCCTCGTTCACTGGTTTAGATGTTGTTTCAGACCCCCTTTAAAATTACCCTGTAGACACCTATGTTAGATACCAACAACCATTCTTTGCTTAGCGAAGGCACTATATTCACCCCCGAGCAGGTGCTCGAAAACCGGGGGCGGGTGGCCATCTTCATCGACGGCTCTAATCTTTTCTACGCCGCCCTCCAGTTGGGTATCGAGATTGACTACACCAAGCTGCTGTGTAAGCTCACGGCAGGCTCTCGATTGTTTCGGGCATTTTTCTATACCGGCGTCGATCGGACCAACGAAAAACAGCAGGGCTTTTTGCTGTGGATGCGGCGCAACGGTTACCGGGTGATCGCCAAAGATCTGGTACAGCTGCCGGATGGATCTAAAAAAGCCAATCTAGATGTGGAGATTGCCGTTGACATGGTGGCGCTAGTCAACTACTACGATACCGCCGTGCTGGTAAGTGGCGATGGCGACCTGGCCTATGCCGCCGATGCCGCCAGCTACCGAGGGGCACGGGTGGAGGTGGTCAGCCTGCGATCGATGACCAGCGACAGCCTGATTAACGTGGCCGATCGCTACATCGACCTTGAGGGGGTTAAGGATGACATCCGCAAGATACCCCGCAGCGCCCCCAGCCACACCTATACCTATCGTCCGTTGACTAATCTGACCCCGACTGACGATCCCCCCGCCGCCGGGGTAGTGCTGAGCGAGTAAACCTCTGGGGTGCATAGCATGACAAGGTGGCGGCGGCTGATCATGGTGGGCGCGGCGATCGCGGCGTTAGCCGGGGGGCTGCATAGTTTAATCCTGCGGGGAACTGACCCTGGCGATGGCGGCGATGATCCCAGCGCCGCCCAGGTGGAGCCGGGTCTCACCCTACGGGATGTCACCCTGGAGCAGCCCGACGAGCAGGGGCAGCCCCTCTGGCGGGTGAAGGGCAAGGAAGTGACCTACAGTTCTAATCAGCAGGTGGCTCTGATCACTCGGCCCGATGGCGAGCTGTTTCAGGATGGCGAGGTCATTTATGAGGTCACGGCTGACACCGGTGAGGTGCAGTCAAACGGCAGCGTGATTCTGCTGCGCGGCAATATCGTCGCCACCGGCATCAAAAACGGCTCGATTTTGCGCGGCAACGAGCTGGAGTGGCGCCCCCAGGACGATGTCCTGATCATGCGGGACAACATTACCGGCACCCACCCCCAACTGCGGGCGGTGGCCAACGAAGCTCGGGTGTTTAACCGAGAAAATCGCATGGAGCTGATCGGCGATGTGGTGGCTAACACCGTCGTGGCTGACCCCCAAACCGAGCCCTGGCTCAAACTCCAGGCCCAGGCCCTGGCTTGGTTTTGGGCTGAAGAGCGGATCGACAGCACCCAGCCTTTACGGGTGGAGCAGTTTAAGAAAAACGCGATTAGCGACGTGGTGACGGGCCAGCGGGGGTCGGTCAATTTGGCCAATCAGCTAGTGACCCTGCGGGGCCAGGTGGCCATGCAGTTGCTCGAAATTCCTTTGAATATGGCCAGCGAAGCCCTGGACTGGCAGGTGGCCGAGGAGCGGGTCACGGTGAACCAGCCCCTGACCCTCGTCCACCCCAAAACTAAAATCAAAGTCACCGCCCGCCAGGGCCTGCTGGATCTAGCCCAGCAGAACATTTTTCTGTCTCAACAGGTGGTGGCAGTGGGTGAACAAAACCAGGCCCGTATGACCAGCGATCGCCTGAACTGGAACGTGACCACCCAAACTCTGGTGGCCGAAGGGCAGGTCAACTATCGCCAGAACAACCCCAGCCTGAATGTCAACGGCCCCCGCGCCGTGGGCCGCCTCGATAACCAAACCATCGTGGTCGACGGGGGCCGGGTGGTGAC
>JAIXUR010000591.1 GCA_027483425.1 Cyanobacteriota bacterium
CTTCCCTACGGAGAGGATGAGGGCGAACACATTGGTTCGCCCCTACGGGGGGTGCCCTCTCGCTATAGCCGAGTATTGACGAGGCTCTGGCGAGGGCTGGCGGTACGGCTGTCACGAATCTGCTCGTAGAGCTGGCGCTCGGTGTCGCTCAAGCTGCCGGGGGGGGTGATCACCACTCTGATTAGCAGGTCGCCGCGATCGCCCTTGGGGCTGGGCCAGCCCTTGCCACGCAGCCGCAGGGTTTGGCCCGAGCGAGTGCCCGTGGGCAAATTCATAGTCACGCTACCGTCGGGGGTGGGCACGTCGATCTTGCCCCCCAGCACCGCTTCGTCGGGGGCAATGGGGATCTCGGCGGTGAGGCTATCGCCCTCTAGCTTAAAGAAGCCGTGGGTGTCTAGCTGCACCACCAGGTAAAGGTCAGCGGGCTGCTTGCTGTAGGGATTCATGGGGCCTTTGCCCTTGAGGCGAATTTTGCTGCCCTGCTTCACCCCCGGTGGAATCCGTACCTCGACGCTATCGCTGCCGATGCGTAGGCGCTTTTGGGCCCCGTGGAAGGCTTCGCTGAGGGTGAGGCGAAGGTTGGCTTCTTGATCAAAGGACTGGCTCGAGGCGGTGTCGTAGCCGACCCCTGGCCCGCCCGGCGTACCGTAGGGATAGCCCCGCCCGCTGGCACCGCCGGGGGCGGTGGAAAAGCGGCCCAGCAGCTCGTTAATAAATTCGTCGAAGCTGCCGTAGGCACTAAAGTCAAAGCCCCCCATGTCGCCGGGGTTAGCGTAGGGATTGCCGGCTCCGGCACGACTGGCCTGCTGCCAATACTGGCCATACTGGTCGTACTTCTTGCGCTTGTCGGCGTCGGAGAGCACTTCGTAGGCTTCGCTCACTTCCTTGAACTTGGCCTCGGCGGTTTTGTTGTCGGGGTTGACATCGGGGTGGTACTTGCGGGCCAGCTTGCGAAATGCCTGCTTAATGTCGTCGGTCGTCGCTGTCCGGTTCACCCCCAGTACGGCGTAGTAGTCTTTAAAGCCCGTAGCAGCCATTCCCGTCCTCCTAACAACCTGCGCCCCAGTTCCCGTCGCGGGGCGACCTGGGGGCGACTTTATTGTAGTCAACTCTGGCCCTCAGGAAGGCCATAACCTTTGCCCCGGCACCCAGCCTAGCGCTGGGTTAAGCCTAGCAAACCTAGGCCTAGGGGGATGTTCGGTTTTCCAGGCCGCGATCGGTATGGTGTCCGAGATTGATGGCGATCGCCAGTTAACCCAGGCCCACCACGGCATCGAGTTCGGCGTAGTCGGGCAGGGTGGTGTCGATGGGGGTGCCCTGGCGGATCACCACGCGATCGCCCTGGGGTCGCGACAGCAGCTCGCTAAAGCTGCGGGCCTTAAACACCACCAGGTCGGCGGGGCGACCCACCCCCATTTGCCCCACCGCCAACCCCATAATCTGGGCAGGGGTCTGGGTCACCGCATGGGGCCAGTCGCCCAGGGGGCGATCGAGCTGGCCAATGCGCACCGCCTGGGTAAACACCTCCACCATATCGTGGTCGCCGTAGGCAAAAAAGGCATCGCGGCAGTTATCGCTGGCCAGGGCCACGGGGATGTTCCCCTGGCGCAGCTCGGGCAGCAGGGTGACGCCCCGGTAGCGCGGCATGCGGCCGGGTTGCCGATCTTGCAGGTAGAGGTTGCACATGGGCAGACTCACCACGCTCACCTCGGCGGTCTTGACCAGGGCCAGGGTAGCCTGGGCTTGGTCGGCGGCCTGCACCGAGAGACTACAGCAGTGGCCGCAGGTGACCCGACCAGTAAATCCCCGACGCAGCTTGGTTTCAGCGACTATCCTGAGGCCCTCGGCGGCTGGGTCAAGGCTCTCATCGGCATGAAAATCGAGGTCTAGCCCCCGAGGCTCGGCCAGGGCAAAGGCCCGGTCAATCTGGTCTTCTAGGCCAGGTTGAGGGGAGATCACTCCACCTAAAATGCCGCCGTAGCGGGCCACGGTGTCAGCCAGGGTGACGGCTTCGGGGCGATCGTAGTAGGCGATCGAGACCAGGCCCACCGCCTGGAGGGCGATCTTGCCCGCCCAGTCCTGCCGCAGTCGATCGAACACCCCAAAGCTCACCTCCCCTTGTCCGTCGGGACAATCGAGATGGGTGCGCACCGCCTGGGTGCCGTGGGCGTAGCTGCACCGCAGGCCAAAGGCCATGCGGGCGTAGAGGTCATCGGCGCTCCAGTACTGATGCTCGGCGACGACGGCGGTGAGGGCCGAGGCAAAGGTGCCGTCGGGGTTGGGGGTGCGAAACCAGGTTTGGCCCTTATCCAAATGGGTGTGGCAGTCGACAAAGCAGGGCCACACCATGGCCTGGCGCAGGTCCCAGACCGGGGGGCCCGGAGTAGGGATCTGACTGGCTGGAACAATGGTGGCAATGCGACCATGCTGGATTTCCAGATTGGCCGCGACTAATTCCTCGGCCAGGGGTGGGGTGGCCAGCGCTAGGATTGGGGTTTGCCACGGTACCGATGGATCGAGACAGGCCAGGGGCAGTCGGACATTTTGAAGCCAGTAGTGGGTGGGACGCGATCGCAGGAACTCGGGCAAACCAGGTGCATTCATAGGGAACGATTAGGGGACTAAAACCGCCAGGGCTGGCGGCAGCTGCTCTTTCACGGCGGCGGCCGATCGCGCCAGGGCGGCCTGCTCCTCGGCGGTGAGGGTCAGCTCCACAATGGCTTCGATTCCCCCTCGCCCCAGGCGGCAGGGTACCCCCAGGTAGAGATCATCCAGGCCGTACTGGCCGGTGAGGTGGGCGGCCAGGGGCAAAATCCGCCGCTGGTTGAGCAGGATTGACTCTACCATGACGCAGACGGAGGCCGCCGGGGCGTAGTAAGCACCCCCCTGCTTCAGGAGCTGCACAATTTCGGCCCCGCCGTTGCGGGTGCGCTCGATCAGGGCCTGCAGGCGGGGGGCGGACACTAAATCGGTGACTGGAATGCCGCTGACGGTGGTGTAGCGGGGCAAGGGCACCATCAGGTCGCCATGGCCCCCCAGCACCAGGGCCGACACGTCCTGGGGGGGCACCCCCAGTTCCCAGGCGATCAGGGTCTGGAACCGGGCGGAGTCGAGCACTCCGGCCATACCCATCACCCGGTGGGACGGCAGCCCACTAACCTTCCAGGCCAGGTAGGTCATCACGTCGAGGGGGTTGGTGACGACGATCACGCTGGCCTGGGGCGATCGCCCCAGGGCCTGGCGCAGGGTGTCTGCCACAATTTTGCCATTCACCTGGGTGAGGTCGTCGCGGCTCATGCCGGGGCGACGGGGCAGCCCGGCGGTCACCACCACCAGGTCGGAGTTGGCGGTGTCTTGGTAGTCGTTGGTGCCCACAATGGTGCAGCTGGGTCGGGTGCGATCGCACCCGACCGCCTGGGCTAGATCCAGCGCTACCCCCTGGGGGCGACCCACCACAATATCGACGAGCACCACGTTGGCCAGGTTGCGTTCGAGAAGGCGCTGGGCTAGAGTGCTCCCCACGTTGCCAGCCCCTACCACGGTGACCTGACTGGGCTGGCAACGGACAGGGGAGGTCAGAGGTGAAGCCATGGAGAGTACACCGGTCGGTTAAGGGGGCTGAGCTCTATTCTGGCGGAGGTCAACCCCGTTAGATCGCGATTGTTGTGATTTAGATCAAGGCTGGAAGTGACCGCTACTCGCCCCGGCGGTGATTAACCAGAATTTGTAGGAATGCTCACCGACACTTCACACTTACGCATCAACCGGGTCATGGAAATAGGCGATGCTAAATCCATCGCTCTCTCCTTAAGTTCCTGTTATGAAAAACGTCACCTACGCTCACCACCCTAGGCCGATCGGCCTCGCAACAGCCCTAGAACCCGTCGCCAGCAGCGCCCTGGTCGCCGATATGGCCGGGGATTCCGACTGCAATAGTCGATTGTTTAAAGCTGGCGAAACTGTTTTTGCTGAAGGCAGTTCTGCCGACAAAGCCTACATTATTGAATCGGGCTACGTGGAGATTTTTGTCGGTGCCGGAGAAGACTCGCTGCAGCTCAGCGTGCTGGGGCCAGGGGATATTTTTGGGGAGATGGGCATCATTGACGCCTCGCCCCGGTCGGCCTCGGCCAAGGCCCTGTGCCCCTGTCGCTGCATTGTGGTATCGGCAGCCCAGGTGGCCGAGCGCATTGAGTCGTCTTCCCCCATGGTGCGATTGTTTATCTCCATGTCGCTGGATCGGAACCGGGCCTACAGCGCCTATCTCAAGACCTTGAACAATCCGCAGATTAGCCTGCCCAGCCCGGCGGTGACGGAGAAGGGCTGCGGCAAGAGCCAGCAGTACC
>JAIXUR010000366.1 GCA_027483425.1 Cyanobacteriota bacterium
GAAAGCCGTAGTCTAGGGCCCAGGGACGCCCGACCCAGCCCAAGGGCAGGGGGTCATCCTGCAACCAGCGCAGGCGCGGGTCGTTTTCTTGGTAGTCGCTAAGCACGGCCTGGGTGCCGTCAGTGGAGCGGCTGTCGACCACTAGAACCTCGCGCATCTCATAGCCCTGACGGGTGAGCCCCTCTAGACAAGGACGCAGGCGATCGGCCTCATTCAGAGTAGGGACTACGACCGAAACCGTGCCGAGTTGTTCAAGGGTAGCCTGCGCTGGAGCCAGGGGTAAGCGTCGAAACGGCCCCTGGAACAGACGGGACAATAGCACCGCTACCATGGGCAGCTGCGCCATCAACAGAACAAACGCTAAAGCACTTAGCCAGGGAAACGGAACAGCCACGATGGCGGGCAAGACAACACCTCAAAAACGGTTCCATTAACATCTGCGCCCAGCGGCCGACCACCCAAAATCGGTGCCCAGATCAAGGAGAAGGTAGAGCTATGATGCTACTTTAAGGCCACCTTGGCTGCGGCCACCGAAGTCTCAATCACCTGAACCGGCTCCAGGGCCGCCCCGACCGAGTTACCTTGAGCAGCGGCGCGCCAGCACAGGATAGCCGGCAACGCGCCAGTCAATATTCCCAACCCAATGGGAACATAGAAGCCAGCGGCCAAGCTCATCACCAGGGCAAAGCCAAAGTTTGACAGATAGACAACCAACGGCAAGTTCAGCTGCTTCTGATCTAGATCAGTCGAAAATTTAAACAGCTTCCAGAGACTGAGGGCAACGCCCATGAACACCACTCCGGTGCCTAACCAACCAGCGAAATTCTGGTAGGGCATGCCAAAGAAAGCACCGGGCTCGTGCCAGTACCAAAAGGGCAGTGCGGTCTGGCTCATGGCCGGGTCAAGCACAAAATCCCAGGAGGTGAGCAGCACCGAGCCCAGAAACACCGCCGCCAGCGATCGCATCCAGTTGTAGCGGTCTGGGCCACCCCCCGCCGCCAATCCGCTGCGGGCCAGCAGGAAGGACGCCAGACCCAGGTAGAACCACGATAACGGAATGGTAAACGGCACTAGGCCAGCGAGTTTATAGCCCAAACCATTGAGGTAGCTATAGTTCCCAAAGGGGAATCCTGTACTGGTGCCCAACAGTTCACTGGCCGTGGAAATGCCCACCGCAGCGATCGCAAACGTAACCAAACTGCCCAACCCCAGTGTGCGGTAGGCATACAAGGCTACCGCCACTGTACCCAGCAAAATATAACCGACACCCCCACCGGCCATACTCCATCGAAACAGGGTCTGCCCAGCCGGCAGATACGCCAGAATCCCCGGATGGGGCACCACCCACAGCAGCCCCGCCAGACCAAAGACCATAGCGACGATATGACCGTACAGGCAAAACCGCTCAATGGCTAAAAGATTTTTCATGGTAAGTCCTAGATACCGCTGGTCGAGCTAATGCCACTCGACCTTGTTAACCGTTTCTCTACATAAGTCAAACAACAGCCTTCATTGCAATCGTCGCTTAAATTATAAGTTTTGTAAACGGTAAGTTTTGGGGCACCTTTGGCCCCAGGGCAATCCAGCCTGGCTAGTGATCCTAACCCAGGAACCCAGACCCTGATCAGATCTTGCTCCGCCCAGGATCGATGTGGAAATCATGAAAATCGGCTAGGATGACGGCATACCGGTCAGATCTTTAGTGATCCTATGGCACCTATGACTACCCCTGGCCCAAGCCTAACGGTGCGGCCGCTGCAGTACCGCGACCTAGACGACCTCACGCAGTGGCAGCCAGAGGATTTAGAGGCGGGCGGCGACCCCTATGCTGCCGAGGCCATTGTCTCATGGCTCGACCACCAGCGCCGCTGGTACGGCCCCCTTAAGGTTGTGAGCTGGCTGCCCCGCCCCATGCAGCAGAGCCCGACGACCTTTGTGGCCGAGCGCCAAAAATCTCTGGTGGGGTTGATCCAGGTATCGCCCTTTAACCGTACCCGCAGCACCTGGCGAGTAGAGCAGGTGGTGATCAATCGCCGCGCCCTCGACAGCGCCGCCTCGGGATACATCGATGTTGGCTCTCGTCTCCTGCGCCACTGTTTTGAGGTGGTCTGGGAAGCCAGAACCTGGATGTTAGAGGTGAATGTTGGCCACAAGTCGGCCCTGGGGTTGTACCGTTTCAATGGGTTTCAGCCCCTCGCCCAGATTACCTACTGGGCCCTCCAGCCTGACCAAATTGCGGTTCTAGCCCAGAGAGAGCCAGACCTGCCTAATCTGCTGCCCATCAGCAATGCCGATGCCCAGCTGCTCTACCAGCTCGACACCGCCTCTATGCCGCCCCTGGTACGGCAGGTGTTTGACCACCAGATTCAAGACTTCAAGACCAATGTGCTGGGCAGCGCCACCACCACCGCCGATCGTCTGGTCAACCAGGTAGAAACCGTGGGTGCCTACGTTTTTGAGCAGCAGCGCAAGGCCGCCATTGGTCAATTTAAGCTGACCATTGCCCGCGACGGCAAACAGCCCCATACAGCCGGACTCACGGTTCACCCAGCCTACACCTGGCTCTACCCAGAGCTCATGACCCAGATGGCCAAGATTTTGCAGCCCTTCCCGGCTCAATCCTTGCAGCTCACCTCCCTTGACTACCAACCCGAGCGGGAAGCCTGTTTCAACGAAATTCAGGCCACCGCCGAGTCCCACGCGCTCCTGATGTCTCGCTCGGTTTGGCACAAGGTGCGGGAGGCACGGCATCTGTCACTAGAGGGGTTACAGCTCTCCGATGTTTTGACCGGTCTACAGCCCGTGGGCAAGCCTGTACCCGGACGCATGACCTGGTCGGCGGAGCGTTGGCCAACCCGCATGGGTACTCATCCACCCACGGATAGCCTCGAGGCCTCGCCCCCTGAGAGCGATCGCTAGGGGCTTCACCTGTGGTAGCAACGGTTTCAGCCCTGGGGTTAGACATTGGGCGACGACGAGTCGGAGTAGCGGGCTGTGATGGCACGGGCCTAATTGCCACTGGACTGACGACCCTCTATCGGCGATCGTTTGGGGAACTGATTGCCGATCTACAGCACATTGCCCAGGTGCGGCAGGCCCAGATTCTCGTGGTGGGCCTGCCGTTAACCATGGATGGAGAAGAGGGGTTTCAGTCTCGCCAAGTGCGCAAAGTGGCCGCCGGATTAAGCCAGGCCCTGGCCCTACCCGTGGTTTACGTTGATGAGCGGCTCAGCTCCGTCGAGGCCGAGCAATTCATGCGCGCCGAGGGCCAGTTTCCAGAGCAAGATAAAGGCCTGATCGACCGCAAAGCCGCCGCCATTATCCTGCAGCGCTGGCTAGACGACCGGCGACCATCGTAAATAGACGTAACAGGATGGGATATTCTGGTAACACCGTTTAGTGTTCCTACTGGGCTGCGGTTTCACCTCCCGCGTCCGGTTACCCAAAGAAGAGTAGCCTCCATGGCGGATAATACCCAACCTATAGACGATTCAGCCGTAGTGCTTACCGACGATTTCGGGCGGTTTTTGCCCTGCCAGGTAGAGCAAAGCTTTACCCTGAGCGATCGCGAGTACCTGCTACTGCTGCCCATCGACTCCCCCATTGAAATTTTTGTCTGGCAGCAGGACGACAATGATGAAGAGGTGCTTATGGACGTCGAAGAAGACGATATTGACGACATCTTTCTCACCGCCAAGGCTGTGCTGGCCGAGCAAAATCTCACCCTACAGCGCACCGCCATCACCCTCACCGCTGCGGGAGATGTGCCTGAGGTCGAAGAGGACAACTGCCTGACCCTAGAGCTAGATGATCTAGACGAAGACGGTAACCCGATTACCGAAGAGTTTCAGGTTTTGGCCACCTGCTTTTACAATGACGAAGAATATACCCTGTGTACGCCCCTAGACCCCCTGCTGATTTTTGCCCATCGCACCAGCAGCGGCGACCTGGAGGTGGTAACCCCCGAAGAGTTTCAACTGATTCGCGGCAGTTTAGAAGAAAAGCTATTTGATTTATTGGATTAGAATGTTTTAGCTCAATACTGATCCGAGGTTTCACGGCAACAGGCCCAACGGGCCGAATTCCCACGCTTTACCAGGACATTGGTTTAGGTGGAATACCCTGAGGGCCATCACCACGGGCGATTATCGACATTGCAACTATGGCTAAGGGTTCACGCTGGGTTCGGTGGAGTTTTTTAGGGCTGCTGGTGCCGCTAGCCACGGGAGTAGCGGCTTGGCAGAGTTGGACCTGGTGGAGCTGGGCCAACCAACCGGTCAGTGAGAGTACCGCCAACACTCCCTCCCAAACGGTTCAAATTCAGATTCCGCCCGGTACACCGGGCCAACAGATTGGTCAAGATCTAGAGGCCGCTGGTTTGATTCGGTCTGCCCTAGCCTGGAAGCTTTGGACGCGCTGGCAGGGCTGGCAAAACCCCGAAGACGGGTTTCAAGCGGGAACCTACGCCGTTAGTCCCACCGACTCTATGACCGCCATTGCCGAGATCATTCGCAGCGGTCAGGTGGTACAAACCTCGTTTACTATCCCCGAGGGCTGGAACCGCCGACAAATGGCCGCCTACTTTCAAGCCGAGGGGTTCTTTTCAGCGGATGCGTTTCTAGCGGCGACGGAGCAAATTCCTAGGGATCGCTACCCCTGGCTTCCCGATCGGATTCCCCATTTGGAAGGATTTTTGTTTCCAGATACCTACCAACTCCCGGCGGAAGAGTTGACCCCCGCAGCCGTAGTGGATACTATGTTGAGCCGATTTGAGACCACGGCCCTACCGATCTATCAGCAGGCTAAGACCGATCTATCGCTACTCGAATGGGCCACCCTGGCTAGCATTGTAGAAAAAGAAGCCGTCATCGCCGACGAACGCGGGGTGATCGCCGGCGTATTCACCAATCGCTTAAAGCAAAACATCCCCCTGGGAGCAGACCCAACGGTGGAATATGGCTTGGGGATTTCCCAAACTCGAGAGCAGCCCCTGACCTGGGCCCAGGTGGGCACCCCTTCGCCCTACAACACCTACATCAACCCCGGCCTGCCTCCCACCCCCATTGCGAGTGCCGGCCAGGCCAGCCTAGAAGCAACCCTGGCCCCAGACCAAACCGACTACCTATTTTTTGTCGCTCGCTACGATGGCACCCACGTGTTTAGCCGCACCCTGGCAGAGCACGAAGCGGCCCGCGATGCCATTCGAGCCACCATCGACAATTAAGCGCCTAGGCCATCGGGCTCGTTCGTTCACCGGTAGTCACTGATACACAAGATTCTAAATTTGGGGTAGTTAACTCCCCTAAGAGGCTGTTTGACCTGGGACAACCCTTTTCAAACGACCTCTAAGCTTGGTTGCGATCGCGACGGGTTCACTGACTATGCCAGCCGCCACTGACCACCAATCTAGACTATGCTGGCTTTTGGGGCTCATGGTTTTGGTATGTCCTTTTCTCACCTCCTGCAACCTGATTTAGTACTGACCGGCAGCGTCCTGGCAATCTCCCCTGAGTTGCTGTCGCAGCATCATATCAAGGGGCTAATTTTGGACGTGGACGACACGCTCGTGCCCCTGCGCCAGGCTGAAACCAACCCCGACCTATCCCGGTGGATGATTCAAATGAAGGCTGTGGCATCGGTGTGGCTTGTGAGCAATAACATCAACGCCAACCGCATTAGCCGCATTGCCGATCTACTGGAGGTTCCCTACATTAGCAGTGCTGGCAAGCCGTCTGGGCGCAAGCTCAAGCAAGCGCTAGCCGCCATGGATCTGCCCTTCGATCAGGTCGCAATGGTGGGCGATCGCCTCTTTACCGATATCCTGGCGGGCAATCGGGTAGGGCTATTTACGATCCTAGTAGACCCAATGCCAGTCCTCAACCAACCCCCTCGCCCCTCACCCATCCGCGCCATTGAAGTGATGATTTCTCAATATTTTGGCGTCACCCTATAGAACCGGCTACCCCAAACACCCCGCCGGAAAAGTCCCAGTTGCCCTGACCAAAGGCCTTTACAAAACTCAACGATCAGCCCGAAAAAGTTTGCGAGGCTAAATATAAAGAAAACATTAGAGTTGATTTGCCACCTTATTTTCGGCTGCAATAATAGACAAACATAAATAAGGGCCAGCTTATAGAGGCTCTTGACTTTAATAACTCTGTTTTGGGTGTTAGCTTTCGGGTTAACACCCAATGTTTTTATAGCGATAATGACTTCCCAGGGCCAACCCCAGCGTCCCAAGCTCCAGGGCGGTTGCTATAC
>JAIXUR010000296.1 GCA_027483425.1 Cyanobacteriota bacterium
ACGGTCAACAGCTCTGGGTCGCCTGGTCCGGCCCCGACAATGTAGACCCCCGGAGCTAGGGCAGTGCCCAAAGGGGAAGCTTCAGCAGGAAAATCTTGGATTCTAAGGGATGTCACGGGGCTAGCCATAGGGCAAATATCAACAATTCACAGAGTCTCTGGATCATAGCCACTTTGTTTCAAGTATCCATGAACCCCAGGTATTTCCCCGGAATTCAGCCGCCGCCCTAGGAGATAGGAGTGGTAGATGCACCCTGATTCGGGCCTCTGAGCACAACTCAGAGGTCCTTTTTTTTGCTTGCCCCAGGGGCCATCGAGTATAACCGCCCAGAGAGCAACACCCGGAGAGCAACACCCAGGCATCACCGCCCAAACATCATCGCCCGAGCATCACCGCAGCAGCTGATCAATCATCCGGTTGGCCTGGGCTGCGTAGCTGCCACCAAACAGAGTGAAGTGGTTGAGGATGTGATACAGGTTGTAGAGAATTTTGCGGCCCCCATAGCCCGGATCGAGCGGGTAGGCCGCCTGGTAAGCCGCGTAGAAGGCCTCGGGAAAACGGCCAAACAGCTCGGTCATGGCAATGTCGACTTCGCGATCGCCGAAGTAGGTCGCCGGGTCTAATATCACCGGGTCACCGCTCTGGGTCACCGCTGCATTGCCCGACCACAGATCCCCATGCACCAGGGAGGGGGCCGGGGCATGGTCCGCCAGCAGGTCGGGCAACGCCATTAACAGTTCGTGCTGCCGGGGAAAGCGGCCACCGCGACGACCCGCCAGCCGAAACTGGTGGCGCAGGCGGTGCTCTCGGTAGAACTCGAGCCAGGTGGGGGTCCAGGGGTTGGGCTGGGGGGTGGCCCCAATGGTGTTGGGTTGATGCCAACCAAAGCCGCGATCGCTGGTCACCCGGTGCATCGCCGCTAGGGCGGTTCCCATACACCCCCAGGCATCGCCCCCGCCCCCTAACTCCAGCCATTCCATGGCAAGGTAGGCCGACCCCTCGGCGGTGCCCCAGCAGATCGGCCGAGGCACCCGAATAGTTTGACTGTCGTACATCTCCTTGAGGCCCTGGGCCTCGGCCTCAAACATGGCCACCTGGGTAGCCTGGTTCACCTTGACAAAAAACGACTGGCGGCCGTCGCTGACCTGGTACGCCTGGTTGATGCAGCCGCCCCCCACCGATCGCCGCTCTTGCAGGGTAAAGGCGGTGCCGGTTTGAGCGCTAATGTGCTGAGCGATCGCGGTCCACATGGTCAAGGCACGTCTCCCTAGACCACCGCTGGCTGTAGCGCCACCACCCCATAGGCCTCCCCGGAGAGGTAGCGCTGGGCGGCTTGCAAAACATCCTCAACCCCCAACTGCTGAATGTAGGCCGGGTAGTTGACGCCATCGACAATATCGCCCGTCAGGGTGTGGTAGTAGCCGTAGAGACCCGCGCGATCGCTGGGGCTTTCGTTGGCAAAGACAAACCGGTTGGCCACCTGGGTTTGCACCCGCCGCAGTTCCGCTTGGTTCACCGGCTGCGCCATGACGGTATCGATGTGCTGGGCGATCGCCTGCTCCACCGTCTCCAGGTGTTCCGTCGGCAACTGCGCCGACACCATAAACACCCCTTGGTGAGCCAAGGTCATATTGCTACAGCTAATGCTGGTCACCAGTTTGCGGTCTTCCCGCAGGTCGCGCACCAGGCGCGAGGTCAGCCCTCGGCCCAAAATAGAGGCCAAAATATCCAGCCCGTAGGTGTCTTCTAATTGGGCCATGCCAGGCACCCGCCAGGCCATCACCAGCCGAGCCTGGGTCAGCGCTGGGTCAGTGTGGGCAAACCGCCGCACCGTGGCAAAGGGGGGCTCTAGATCGCCCGGCAGCAGCGGCTTAAATCGCTCGATCAAGTCGGTGGTCGAAGCAGAAGCGGGGTTTCGCTCAGCCATGGCTTGGTCAAACCCCTCGGCCACCGTGGCAATCAGCGTTTCCACCGGCAGGTTGCCCACGGCCACAACGGTCATGCTCTGGGGCTGGTACCAGGTGTCGTGAAACTCTCGCATTTGCTGGGCGGTCAGCCCCTCGATCACCGCCGTTGGCCCCAGCACCGGGCGTCGGTAGGGCAGCCGGTCAAAGGCCAACTCCATGGTGCGAGCATAGGTGCGGCGACGCGGGTTATCATCGGCGCGGCGAATTTCCTCTAAAATCACCGGGCGCTCTCGCTCAAAATCGTCGTCGCTCAGGCGCGGGGCCATCACCACCTGAATTTGCAGCGGGGCCAGGGCGACGAAATCCTGGGGAGCCGTCGTGATGTAGTACTGGGTATAGTCTTGGCTAGTGGCCGCGTTCGTGTAGGCACCTCGCTCTTCAATCCGACGCTCAAACTCGCCGCACTGTAGTCGCTGGGTACCTTTAAAAATCATGTGCTCGAGGAAGTGGGCCATGCCGTTAATGGCGTCACTTTCTACCGCCGAGCCTACCCGGAGCCACAGACTGAGGTTAACCACCTCCAGCGGCATTTGCTCAGCAATAACGGTTAACCCATTGGGCAGGCGACGGACGGTCGGTGCCATGAGGCGAGTCGGCAAATCAGCGATCGCTGAGGGCAAAGCCATAAAAAAGGAGATTTATTAAGAACACTAAGACTTTGAATATCTTAACGACTGAACTGCCCAGCGGGGAAAATCCTCCCTCAGAGGGTGCTTGAAACGCCTCGGAGAGTCCTGCTCCATAGCGTGACAGCGGATTAAGATAGCCCATTGCCCAGGACCCATCTCTCAGAAGCCATTCCCCAGAATATTGACGGTAGCCAGACGGCTCATAGCACCTGGAATACCCGTTTCAGACCGCCGCTGAGGACACCGGGCCGTCAAAAACCAGGCCCTAGCGGCAGGCCCGCCCCTCCAGAACAGGGCCGTTTTTTTCTAAGCTAGGGCCAAAATGCCCGAATTCAGTGCCCCATTGTCTCGAAAGTATTGTAAATTCCTGGTATACGGGCTACTCCGGAGGGGTTACATGGGAACCTGGATTAAAGAAACAGACATTGCGATTTACCTCATGCAGGGAGGTTACTGGGTCTCTCGGATTACCAAATATCCTTCCCAGAGCAATCCCAAAGAGCAGGTGGTCAACATTGGTAGCATTAAGTCTTGGTTCTTACGGCCTGACTTTCCCAAGGCCATGACCGTGTCCCTGGGTACTGGTGCCCCGGAGCCTCAGCCCATGCCGCCCCCGCCACCTAAACCGCCGACTCCCCCCCCCCCCCCACCCCCCCGGGACACCCCCAAATCCCCCCGGCCCCAAAACGTCCAATCCCTCTACAGGGTTGGGTTAAAAACCCCTCCCGCCCC
>JAIXUR010000249.1 GCA_027483425.1 Cyanobacteriota bacterium
GCCCAGGCCAAGGTGGCCGAATACCAGGCCAACCAGGCGATCGCCGAAACCCGCCGGGCCCGAGCCAGGGCTGAGGCTGTTATACCCGTCAATCCCTCATTACAGCAGGCTTTAAGCGCTGCACCAATCCCCTTTACCTTTGCCCCTGGTTCCGCCGCCACGGCGGCCAGTGCCACGGTGACAGGACGGTCTGCCGACGGTCTAGCCGCCGTGGAACTGGCCGGCGACCGGGCCACCCTGGTCGTACCCCGCAGCGACCAAAACGGAGCGCTCACCATGACCCAGGTCGTTTACGCCAGCCAGTTTTTAGCGATCGCGGCTCCCGCAGCGCCCTCCCAGCCCTGGCTGCTGGAGAGTCTGCGCAATGTGCAGCGCGATCGTCCGCCCACGATTCCGGTTGGCACCCCGGTTACGGTTAGCGTCGGCCCAGAGACCTTGGCCATCACCACGGTCCCTCAGCCTTAGCCCTGGGCCAATTCTCCCGTTGTTTTGGCAGAACTCGGTAAACCGTTCCCTCGAGCGAATAAAATTGAAGTTCATGGAACTCAACTGTTCCAGGTTTCTTCATCTCCAGCCAGGTAATTTATGAGAGCGTATCGGGCCGCCGCCGTACAGATGACCAGTGTGCCAGATTTGGCCAAAAACTTGGCCCAGGCCGAGGAGCTGATCGATTTAGCGGTACGCCAGGGGGCAGAATTGGTCAGTTTGCCCGAAAATTTCTCATTTTTGGGCAATGAAGACGCCAAAATTGCCCAGGCGGCCACCATTAGCCAGGCCAGCGAGACCTTTCTCAAAACCATGGCCCAGCGCTACCAGGTGACCCTAATTGGCGGCGGTTACCCGGTACCGGCCAAGGAGGGCAAAGTGTTTAATACGGCCCTGCTGGTCTCCCCCGAGGGCCAGGAGCTACTGCGCTACGAAAAAGTGCATCTGTTCGACGTTAACCTGCCCGACGGTAACACCTACCGCGAGTCAAACATCGTGATTTCGGGTCACCTGCTGCCCGATGTGTTTCCGTCGAAGCAGTTTGGCATTTTGGGGCTGTCGGTGTGCTACGACGTGCGCTTTCCAGAGCTGTACCGTCACCTATCCCAGCAGGGGGCTGAGGTATTGGTGATCCCCGCAGCGTTCACTGAGTTCACCGGCAAAGACCACTGGCAGGTACTGCTCCAGGCCCGCGCCATTGAGAATACCTGTTACGTGATTGCCCCGGCCCAAACTGGGTTTCACAATGCCCGTCGCCAGTCCCACGGGCACGCCATGATTATCGACCCCTGGGGCATGGTGCTGGCCGACGCTGGGGTCGAGCCGGGGGTTGCGATCGCCGAAATTAACCCCGATCGCATCTCCCAGGTGCGCCGCCAGATGCCCTCCCTGGCTCACCGAGTCTTTTCCTAGGCCAATCCCAGATATATCAATGGCGGTAACGATCCCCATGAACTCTTCGGTGGGAGAAATCTCATGTACATTAGACAGGACGAGTTGTAGCGGTCTGCATGGCGAATTGGATGAGTGCCCTCATCGGCAGCGACCTGATTAATATTGAAGCGAATTATTTACACTTGAATGCGACGGTTAGCCCCTGGCTAGCGGAAGTGCCAGAGGCAGAGGTAGAGCCCCTGGTGTTGGCCAGCGTTTTGCTGAGCCTCATCGTGGTGTACCTGGCGGCCAAGATCGGTGGCGAGCTATGTGCCCGCGTTAACCTACCCGCAGTGTTAGGTGAGTTAGTGGGGGGCGTCATTGTTGGCGTTTCGGCCCTTCATCTGATTGTGTTTCCCGAAGGCGGCGGCGAGGTGCAGTCGCTGTTGATGAATCTGGTCGGCATGACCACCGGCCAGTCGCCGGAGGGTCTGCTGCGAGTGTTTCAGGGCGAAAGCGAGGTAGTCTCTGTCCTGGCTGAGCTGGGGGTGATCATTCTGCTGTTTGAAATTGGCCTCGAGTCAGATCTCAAGGAGCTAATTCGGGTTGGCCCCCAGGCGGCAGTAGTCGCCGTCGTCGGTGTGATAGCCCCCTTTGCCGCCGGTACCGCCGGGTTGATTCTGCTGTTTGGGATCGACACCATTCCGGCGGTGTTTGCCGGAGCAGCGCTGACGGCAACTAGCATCGGCATTACCGCTAAGGTGCTGGCCGAGATGCAAAAGCTCAGCTCTAAGGAGGGCCAGATTATCATCGGTGCCGCCGTACTTGACGACGTGCTCGGCATTATCGTGCTGGCGGTGGTAGCTAGCCTGGCAAAAACCGGCAAAATCGAAATTCTCAACGTGGCCTACCTAATTGCTGGAGCGGCCATCTTTTTGGTGGGGTCGATTTTCATTGGTCGACTGCTCAGCCCCTACTTTGTGATGGTGGTTAACCAAATGCGCACCCGGGGCCAAGTGCTGATTAGCTCGCTAATTTTTGCCTTTGTGCTGTCCTACATTGCGGCAGCCATTCAGCTGGAGGCGATTTTGGGGGCCTTTGCGGCCGGGCTGATTTTGGCTGAGACCTCTAAACACAAGGAGATCGAAGAGCAAGTTAGCCCCATTGCCGACATGCTGGTGCCAATTTTCTTCATCACGGTAGGGGCGCGCACCGATTTGAGCGTGCTCAATCCCCTAGAACCGGCCAACCGACCCGGACTGATCATTGCCTCATTTTTGGTGGTGGTCGCTGTTATCGGTAAGGTGATTGCCGGTTTTGCCATCTTTGGTCAGCCCGGCATCAACCGCCTAGCGGTGGGGGTGGGCATGATTCCCCGTGGGGAGGTGGGTCTGGTGTTCGCCGGGGTGGGAGCCGCCAGCGGTGTGCTGACTGAGTCCCTCGATGCCGCCATTATCGTGATGGTCATTTTCACCACATTTATGGCCCCGCCGCTGCTGCGGATTGTCTTTAATCAAGCTGAAGATGCCGCTTCGGCGGAGCCGGACTCTGGCCTAGAAGCCGTCGAAGAAGCGGAGTCGTCCACGGGGGCGTCTTAAACCGATAAAGCTGCCCAGGATGGTTGCTATACTGGGTATGCTTTTGCTGGTGTAGCTCAGTTGGTAGAGCAGCTGATTTGTAATCAGCCGGTCGCAAGTTCGAGTCTTGTCACCAGCTTTCTTCAAAAAGCCGTGAAACTACCTGGTTTCACGGCTTTTTTATGGCTTCTCAGGCACCGCAACAATAGAACCTGCGTACTAACATTACTGAGTTCTACCTGACAATCTCTCGAAGCAATCCCAACACCTGCGCCATGCTCCCTTGCAGAGACTTCATGTCCTGCTCAATGGCGC
>JAIXUR010000340.1 GCA_027483425.1 Cyanobacteriota bacterium
AACTCCAAAATATCAGCAATGCCCGAAAAACCCTCTCCAGGGCTAGCATTCAGCTCTCGCAGACCTAGCTTTAGAATTTCAGGCAGCTTATTCTGCACAGCACCAAGCTGAGAAGCCAAGTCATCAGGTAAATCAAGGGTGATTTGCATGGCAGTAAGCCTAAGCGATATGGTTTCTATCATAAACTCTTGGCCAAGCGTTAGACCTTCTGAAAGTTGGGGCACAACTCAACTTTCGTAAATTTCTTGCGACTGCGATCGCAAATACCTCGGCTGCCCAGCCGCAAACACAGCCTCCGCACTCAGCTCCAAATCTGGAAACGTTGCAGACTCAATTCGATCGCCCGCCCTAAACAAACTCACCTGATACTCCCCCTCCACCAAAGAGTAGACCGAAATCGTGGGCCGCTTAGGCTGACCAATATAGCGGGTACCCCCCAACCCCTGGTAATCCACAATCCAATATTCGGGAATGCTCAGAGTTTCGTACTCAGCCAGTTTGATCAAATAGTCGTCTTGCCAATTTTGGCTGACAATCTCAACCACCAACGGGGCTGGGCAGATTAACACCGCCGAGGCCAGCACATCCTCAATCATACTAAACGGCACGATCGCCACATCCGGCAGTCGAGAAGTCGCGTCTCCCGTGCGCTGCCCCGGCACCAATAGGGTCGTCCAATCATCATCCCGCCCGCTGGCTTCAATGGCCTGGTCTAGCACCTGCACCAAAAACTTGGCGATCAGCATGTGCATCCAAGTGAGGGGCGGCATGGTAATCAGCGTTCCATCTACTAGTTCTTGGGGGCGATCGCTGTCGTCATCGCGGATCAGGTAGTCTTCAAACCCGATCGCCGGTTTATTTCTAGGGTTAGTTGTGACCATCGGATCAAGACTCCTACTTCTTCACGACACATCGACCTCATAGGGTGGCACTCTGGGTTTCTAGATCGATGCCTAGCACCTGGGTATAGGCTCCTCGGGCCTGGGTGACGCCGATGGTGCGCTGGGCTGCTTCGATCATCGGGCGGCGCAGGCTGACCACAATAAACTGGGCCTGCTCAGTCTGGTGCTTGATCATGCGGGAGAGACGCTCGACGTTGGCCCCGTCGAGGAACATATCCACCTCATCGAAGGCGTAGAAGGGGGAGGGGCGGTAGCGCTGGAGAGCAAAGATAAAGCTCAGCGCCGTGAGGGACTTTTCGCCCCCGGACATGGAGGCTAGCCGCCGTACCGGTTTGCCCTTGGGGTGGGCCACCAGGTTGAGGCCGCCGTTGAAGGGGTCTTCGGGGTCTTCGAGCTGGAGGTGACCGTCGCCATCGGACAGCTCGGCAAAGATGGACTGAAAGTTTTCGTTGACGGCATCGTAGGCCTCGGTGAAGGCCTGGCGGCGCAGGGTGGTAAAGGTTTCGATGCGCAGCAACAGCTCGGTGCGCTCTTCTTCGAGGGTGGTGAGCTTGTGGGTGAGTTCGCCCAGGCGCTCTTCGGTGCGGTTGTACTCTTCCAGGGCCAGCATGTTGACGGGCTCCATGGCCTCCATGCGGCGTTGGAGCGATCGCAGCTCTTTGCGCAGTTCCTCCAGGTCAGTTTCGGGGGGAATCTCGGGCAGGGGGTCGGGCAACTCCGCCGCCTGGGCCGCCATCTGCTGCTGGGCATCAGCGAGCTGCTGGCGACGCTCCTGCTGGGTTTCGAGCAGCTTTTGGCGTTCCCATTCCTGCTGCTGGGTCTGGGTGCGCTGGGTGCGCAGACGCTGCTCCAGGTCGTCGCGGCTGGCTTTTTCGGCGGCTAGGGTTTGGTCGAGGGCGGCCATGGTCTGGCGCAGCTGGGCGATCTCGCCATTCAACCCGGTCTGCTGCTGCTGCTGCTGGGCCAACTGCCGATCGCGCTCGGTTTGCTGCTGGGCCAGGGTCGTTAGGGTCTGCTGGGCCTGGGTGAGGGCCAGTTCAAGCTGCTGGCGCTGGTTGTGCAGCTCTTGCAGCCGCCGCTCTGCCGCCTGGAAGGCCTGCTGGCGATCGCTGAGCTCAGCCTCCAGCTGCCCCACGGCGGCCTGGGCAGCCTGCCACTCGCTGTGGGCCTGGGATTGTTCTAAGTCGCTGAGGGCCTGCTGCTGGCGAAGAATTTCGGCTTCCTGGGCGGGCAGCGTCGCCGCTAATTCCCCCAGTCGCGTTTGGGTATGGGCCAACTCCTGGCGGTGCTGGCTGAGCTGGGTTTCGAGCTGGGCCCGCTGCTGGGCCTGCTGCTGCTGCTGGGTTTGCTGCTGTTCGCCCTGGAGCTGGAGTTCGCGGTACGCCTGCCGCTGGGCCATCAGGGCTTGGGAGAGGGTTTGCAGACGGGCCGAGGTGGCGTTGAGGTCGCGATCGCAGCGTTCTAGCATGATCTCAATATCGGCCAACCGCTGCCGCAGGGCCTGGGCTTCGGCGGACTCCGCCGGTTCGACGGTACCAAAGTGCAGGCTGCCGGAGCGGGGTGACAGGTTGCCCCCGGTCATGGCCCCGCTGGTTTCCAGAATTTCCCCCTCCAGGGTGACGATGCGGTAGTTACCCAGGTGCTGCCGGGCCGCCTCGAGGGTTTCGAACACCACGGTGCTGCCAAAGGTGTAGCCAAAAATATCTCGATAGCGGGGGTCGCAGTCGATCAGGTCAACGGCGTAGTCGAGAAAGCCGTCGGGACGCTGCCATGGGGGCACCGGGGTAAACCGGGGGGCGCGAATTTTGTTTAGGGGCAAAAAGGTGGCTCGCCCGGCCCGTCGTTGCTTCAGAAACTGAATGCCCTGGGCCGCCACCTGATCGTTGTCTACCACCAGGTAGCCCAGGCGGGCCCCGGCGGCAATCTCCAGCGCCAGCTGAAACTTAGGCTCTACCTTGCCCAACTGAGCCACCAGCCCGCTAATGCCCGGCAGGCCGCTATCGAGCAGCAGCTTGGTGGCCTGGGTACCCTGGCTCTCCTGCATGGCCTGGGTTTGGGCTTCGAGTTTGTCAAGCTCGCGCTGCTTATCCCGCTGCTCCTTGAGCAGGCGGGTTTGGGTATCGCGCTGAACCGACAGCTCGGCCTCGGCGGCGGCCAGCCTAGCCGCGTGATCCTGAATGTCCGCCTCGGCGGCGGCCAGCTGCTGGGCCAACCCGGCATCGCCAGACTCGGTTGGGGCGGCCCCCAGCGGGCTGAGCTGCTCAGTCAGTACCTCGAGCTGCTGCTCCAGCTGGCGCAATCGCTCCTGGAGGCGAATCTGCTCGGCCCGCTGGGGCTCGACGGCGCTGCGCAGGGTGTCGATGGCCTGGCGCAGCTGGGTCTGCTGCTGAATACTGGTTTGGGAGGCCGAGGCAATGGCCAGGGTCGCCTGGCGACGCTCTTCGAGGGCCTGCTGTACCTGATCTTTGGCGGCGCTGAGGGCCACCAGGTCCCCGGTGGTCAGCCCATCCATGGTTTGGCCGATCTGTTCCAAATCCCGCTGCTGCTGCTGACGGGCGATCTCGATATCGCGGCGCTGGGCCGATCCCTGGTTGGTCGCGGCGCGACTCTCTTGCTCCTGGCGCTGAAGCTGGCGGAGCTCGGCCTCGTGGGTGGCCACCTGAGCCTGGAGGGCCAGGTGCTCGTCTTCGCCCATGGCTCGAATGCGAGCGTTGAGGGTGGCCAGTTCGGCCTCTAGGGCGGCGATCGCCCCCTGGCCCTGGGTAATCGCCTGGGCCAGCCGGGTCGATTCGGCTTCGCCCTGGGCTAGGGTTTGGTGCAGAGCGGCGATCGCCCGCTGCTGACTCTGCCACAGCAGCACTGCCTCCCACTGGCCCTTGGCCTGGAAGGTCTCCTTCAGCTTCTGATACTTCTCAGCTTTTTGCCGATCCTGGGCCAAGCGCTCCAACTGGGTCTGGAGCTCCCGCTCCACAATGCGAAAGCGATCTTCATGGTCTCTCACCGCATCGAGCTTGCCGCGAGCCTGGTCTATTTTGCGATCGAAGGCGGCTACCCCCGCCAGTTCGTCGATAATCTCCCGCCGCTCCCGAGAATTCATGGAAATAATGCTGGTGACATCCCCCTGGAGGACGACGTTATAGCCTTCGGGATAGACGTGAAACCGCTGGAGCTGCTCGTGGAGCTGATTCAGGGTACAGGTTTCGCCGTTGATATAGTAATTAGACGTGTAGGTGCCCTGGCTGGTCACCCGCAGTCGCCGGGTCACACTCCACTCGCGGCCCACGGGCAGGGTGACAATTTTATCCGCAGCGGCCTGATCGGCGGCACCATGGCCGCCATACTCCTGACCGTCAAGCCCACTGGAACCAGCCACACCGGCCCCAGGACTCTCGTCTCCGCCGTCGATCATCAGCTCGGCGGGCACATCGCTGAGGTCAAAGGTCACGGTGACACTGGCCTCGGAGGTGGCGCGGCGACTCATTTGGTTTTGGTTCACCAGGTCGGGCAGGCGATCGGCCCGCATACCCTTCGAACTGGCTAGACCGAGGCCAAATAACAGCGCATCTAAAATATTTGACTTGCCCGAACCATTGGGGCCCGAAATAACTGTAAACCCAGGCAACAATGGAACCTGGGTCGTGCCTCCAAACGATTTAAAGTGGGACAACTCGACGCGCTTAATGTGCACTGGCCAATAATGCCTCGGGCTTAAAACAAGTGTACTACAGGGTTATGGGTTTGATCACCCCAATTCGATCGTTGTATCCAATGACGCTGCATTTAAAGCAAAGATAGGCTCTTAATAAAGAGTAGGCAAAAGGGTCGGTGGACGACCATTATCTGTGAGATCTATAGGGTATCGATTCGATTTGTGTTTCCCCATCTATTGGATCCGCATTACTTGAGAACGCTACTGCCGCCTAAGTTTAGTGCAAAACCTCGAGTTTGTACGCTACTGGTTGAGAGGGTGTTTGAAAAGCCAGAGAGAGTCTGCCTTTATATTGCGACCGTGAGTCAAGATGGCTCATACCTCCAAGTTTCTACGGCAGCCTTGGGGCTAATAGCACCAGGGAGTGCCCTTTTCAAACACCCTCTGAAAACCGCAAGATGCGGGGAAAACCAGACCAGGGTGGCACAATAAAGATGACACTCTACCCGTTGCCCCTGTGAGCCAGCCTACCCCGCCACCCCTGTCTCAGCCAGTGATTTTGGGCTTTGACCCCGGACGGCAAAAATGCGGCCTGGCCATTATGGGGCTCGATCGAGTGCTGTGCTACCAGCAGGTGGTGGCCGCCGCCGCTGTGATCGACGAAATCACCTCCCTCCGCCAGCGGTTTCCGATTTCGACCATTGTGCTGGGTGACCAAACCGCCTCCCAGGGCTGGAAAGACACCCTCAGCATGATGCCCGACCCGCCGCGCATCATGCTGGTAGATGAGCGGTACTCGACGTTAGAAGCTCGCGATCGCTACTGGCAGATGTACCCCCCCTCGGGCCTAGCGAGCCTAGTGCCTCAATCGCTACGCACCATTCCCCGCCCCATCGATGACATTGTGGCGATCTTGCTGATCGAGCGCTACCTGAACCGGCTCAAGGGAGAGTAGGAAACTATAGGCGCAGCTAAACCCGTTAGGCCACTTGAAGCATGCTGGGTTCAGGAATGGCGACTCCTTCCACCCGCCAAGCTTCTAAGTACATTTCAATCACATCTTCGCTGTTGCGAATGGCCTCCTCACGGGTCTTGCCGTGGGTGCAGGGCATAACAACAAGTTCAGAAAACTCTGGGATTGTGACTAAGAAAAGCTGATCATCCTCAGACCATTGAATAACCATGCTGTAGTGATTCATTATTCTTCGCCCCTTTCCTTGTATTCATTGAGTTCTGTGATCAGTTTTGCGAGTTGTTTTTCTAGATAGAGCGGCACATCATCTCCATCCTTGCCTGGAATTGTGAGCGTTTTTCTCAGGAGGGGGTGCTGCCAGCGCTCATGGCTGCCTTTGCCACGTTTGGGCAAAAATAGAAACCCCTCACGCGCAATCTGAGCTTTTAACTCTCGAATCTTCCTTGGCATAGGTACGTTCTAGTATTCCACTCGGCTTTTTTAAGTAAAACAGTCGAACTGTAGAGGTTCTCATTGGAGTGAGTTGCATCGCTGCGAAGATCTGATCCCCCAGGCTCCCGCAGTCACAGGTTCACTCGATACCCCCTTATGGGACTGGGGGGATCCTTTAGACGTATCTCACCAGTATGTGAATTGCTATGGAGGTTGACTCACAGTGTAGCAACGCTGGCTAGGGCTGGTGTTGTGC
>JAIXUR010000012.1 GCA_027483425.1 Cyanobacteriota bacterium
ATGTAGCCATGGGAGATTCTCAACGCCTAGGGCGTTTGGGGAGAGGGTTGGGAAGCTTACGCTTGGCAGGCTAAGAATATTCCATCCAACCCAATAGCTCGATCCAGGAGGCTGAACTCAGCCCAGCGGGCCTTTCCCATCAAAACCCTGGATGAGTCATTAGCTGAAACACTCTAACCCACAAAGTAACGCGATTATAGCGCGGCACCTGGGCGGGAATTTTCTCGGGAAATCCTCTGCTCAAAAGGTTTTCACCCCTGGGATCACTCTGCTTGCCCTACTCCTCTGCTGCCGTTGGCTCCTCTTGCTGCTGGCGAATCAGGTCTGGGCCACGGGAGGTGCCTAGGCGGGTGGCCCCCGCCTGCACGAGGGCCACGGCCTGGGCGGCGGTGCCAATGCCCCCCGAGGCCTTAATGCCCACTCGCCCTTGGGTCAGCTCCCACAGCTGGCGCACCACTTCGACGGTAGCGCCCCCCTGCCAGCCGGTGCTGGTCTTTAAAAACGAGGCTCCCGCATCCATGCAAATTTCAGCGCCCAGGGCAATCTCTGCTGGGGTGAGCACCGCTGTTTCAAGAATGGCCTTGACCAACAAACCGGTTTCTTCACAGATGGTGGCGAGCTCTCGGTGCACCGCCTCGGTTTTGCCCGACTTGAGCCACCCCAGATTAATCACGACATCGAGCTCAGTGGCCCCACGCTCGGCGGCCTCCTGGGCTTCGTAGAGCTTGGTGGCCTCGGTGGTGGCCCCGGTGGGGAACCCAATCACGGTGCACACGTTGACCTTGCTGTTGTGCAGCAGTTCTACCGCCTGGCCCACATGGCAGGGGGCAATGCACACCGAGGCAAACCCGTAGCGATCGCACTCCGCACACCACTGGGCCACTTGCTCTGAGGTTGCTATGGGGCTCAGCAACGAATGGTCAATATAGGGAGCCAGGTCTACCCCGTCATCTGCCGTTGTTCGTCGGGCCATGGGTCTAACCGCCTTTAGTTGTCAAAAGATAGATATCAAAAAAGAAAAATGAATGGAAAACAACAGCCTGCTTTCAACCACCGCTAGGTCATGGCGGCACGGATGGCTCAGCCCATGGCCCACTGGTCGCACGCCACTGGTCGCACGCCACTTGTCGCACGCCACTTGTCGCGCGCCACTTGTCGCATCCCACTATATAGCGTTCTAGAGGGTAGCGTTTTATGGGGATCGTTCTAGGGGGAGCATCGGTCGTTGCCTAGGGCTGCGGGGACGGCGCACTGGGGGGCGGCGACCACTGACCCTGGTGAACCAGGTGTACCTCGGTGCCGGTCAAGTTAGCGTGGTAGATCCAAAGCGGTGTGGCCCAGGGCTGATCAGAGACAGCTTGGGCAGCCAAAATTTCGATCCGCCAGCCGGGGCGAATCCCGTTGTGGCAACTCACCCGCTGGGGAGCCGTATTCAAACAGGCATTCCACCATCGAGCCTCGACCCCATGGAGTTGGAGTGCGGTCGTGGGTAAGCCGGTGCGTTCAGCGGCGGCCTCAAGCATGCGAGTTCTAACCTCAGCGGGTAAGCTCTGCATGCCGTCGGGCACAGGCATCACAACATCCTGGTCGGCAAGCCCAAGATGATCAAGTCCAGGACTATCAGGTTTAGGAATGTAGTAGACCAGACGAAAGGGAGCTTGCTTTAAGCCCCCAACCATAATCATTTGCCAGCCTGCCACCGTGATATCGGGGCAATTTCCCCGGATCGGTTGGGTCGGCCCTGTGCCCCCCCGGCAGGCATTCCAGGTCACCGACCGGATTGCCTCAACCTGGAAATCGATCTCGGCTCCGGTCGGCACCCCTTCGGGGAGATTGGGCGGTGGCAGAATCTCCCCCGACAACAGCCGCGTCTGGGCATCCTGCACGGCCACATTGGCCCAGGCTAAGGGCAAAGTGCCTAACTGACTGCGGTCGGCCTCGGCAAAAAAGGCATCCCGCTCTGGTGTATGTAACTGGCTGCCCAGGCTCGATACATTGACCAGGTGCTCGACTCCCTGGGCCTGAACCAAAATACGCCACGACAACCCAAGCGGGGGAATTGGACAGGTGCCGGTTTGGGGACAGCCGGTAGCGGGATAGAAGCTCTCCTCCTGGGCCGCCAGAAAGGTGAGCTGATCCACCGGCAAATTTAGGGCTTGGGCGACCTCCGATCGCACCGCCTCGGACAGACTCCCCAGGTGATCGGGCACAATCGCTAACCCCTGATCGTCGGCATAGTACACCCGCTCAATCGACTGGCCCAGGCTAGGAAACTCCCCGGCCACCTTGGTCCGCCAACCGGAAAAGTTCTGTACCTCACAGGGCTGAGTCGGCATCTGCCCCTGGGCGGCATCGGGGACACAATCTTGCCAGACCACCGCTTCGGAGGCGGTAATGCGAAGGTTCGTGAGGCGATTTTGGTAATCCCGCTCCAGGGCGGCGTGGATTAAAGGGGCGATCGCAGCGGGCACCGTCTGGGTCAGCGGCGGCTCCAACGCTGGGGCTGAAATCTCGCTATACAAGCGCTCTAACTCAGGCTCCATGGAGTTGAACGGCGGCAACCCCGCTACGGACTGGGCCGCAAGACTACCGGCTAACGCCACAGATAATCCACAGACCGCATATATCCGGCCTTGCCTTGGGTTCATGGTGCCATCCTCGCCGGTACCCTAAGCCATACCCTAGGCTGAAATATCCCCTAGCGATAGCCAGTTACTGATTTTGAAACCCATCGCCATCCCGAGGGCTACCCACGCCAAGATCACGATGCGGCCATCCGAGTTTTTTTGAAGGCCGTACGGGCCGCTTGCCCGTGCTGGCGAGATGCCCACCCATAGGTTTTCTATGCTGAATCGATTGTCGTCGGCTGGCCTGATGGCTGTCTTACTCCTATCCAGCCTGCTCCCGGCCCCAGGGAGAGCCTTCTCAGCCCAGGCGATCGCGCCCCCTCTGGCGCAAACGAGCCCCGCGACTTGTAGTGCCGAGCAAACCGCCCTGGTAGAGACCCTGCTGTTTCGCCTCGGGGCGCTCTCCAATCCCCAGCCCACACCCGAACAGGCGGGAATGGAGGTGGCCACCTTGTCGCCGCAACTGCGCTTGATCGCCCAATTGCCCCTGGCTGAAAGCCGCATCAACCCACTGTCCAGCCTAGTCTCTCAGGTAACGACCCTGGCGGCGATCCCCGACCTGGCGGCGGTTGGGGCGGCCCTACAAGCGGCGATCGCCCCAACCGCCGGTCTGATCACCCAGATTGGGGCTGAATACAGTGCGACCAAAACAGAGCTCTTGACCCAACTGGCGGTCAGTGCCCACCGCTTAGATCAGCCCGATCAGGCCCAGGCGCTGCTCCGGCAAGCCCACCAAACGGTAGCGACGATCCCAGGCGACGACGGGAAGGCCCAGGCCCTGATGGCGATCGCTGACCGCCAAGGGCAAATGGGGGAGCGGGGGGCGGCGATCGCCACCCTAGGCGAAGCCTTCTCGACCGCCCAGCGGATCACCCCGTCGCCGGAGTACCCCGGCCAGCGAGACGATCCGCTGAGCCGCTTAGTCACCCTCTATAGCCAACTGGATGACTTTCCCCAGGCCATGGCCGTGGCCAACACCCTGGCCGACGCGAGTCTCCAGGGCTACGCCAAGGGATCCCTCGTGCAGGCCCTGCTAGCCAGCCAACAGCTCGAATCAGCCCTGGCGGTGGCTAACTCTATCCGGC
>JAIXUR010000395.1 GCA_027483425.1 Cyanobacteriota bacterium
CTGCTTCTCCTACTTTCTCCTGATTCTCCTGGCTTCTGCCTCCCGCCTCCTGCCTCCCGCCTCCTGCCTCCCGACCCCTGACCCCTGACCCCTGCCTCCTGCCGAGGGTCTCCCAGCCAAGTTTGAGATAAGCTTAAGACAGACGTTATCACAACACCCTATGGCTAGTTCATCTCCGCTGACGGGAGTGATTTTGGTAGATTGCGCCCGCGCTAATGCCAGTCAGGGGCTGGCGATCGCAACCCAACGCTGTGGCTATGGCGACGACACGGCCAAATTTCAGGCAGCGCTGAAGGCCGCCTGTAGCGAGATGCATGTGGCGATCGAGGACCTGGCAGATTTAGTAGATGCCAGACAGCCCCAGTGGCGACCCAAGCCAGGCATCGAGATTGCTCCAGATACCTTCGACGAGCTATAGATATCTCGAATCTGAATTACTTGAGTTGTTGCTGAAAGGATGTCTTCAACTCGGCGGCTAGGGCTGGTACCTGAACGGCGCGACGCACCAAATCGTGATCGGCTTCACGCCTATAGATGCTCACAATGTCGGTAACGGTGACATTGTTTTCGTCGCGGCTGACCGGTTCGATCGCATCCCCGGCACCCACCTCCCCCTCTTGCACAACCGAAAAGTAGATACCGCTCAAACAGCTGTCGAGAAACCGTTTGACCATGTCATCGCGCCCAAACTTGAGATTGAGCTTGAAGCAAGGAAATCGAGGCTGGGTCACCATGACTTCGGCGGTGCCAATGCGAAAGCGATCGCCGATATTCACCGTCGTTTCTGATAGGCCCTCGATCGTCAGATTTTCGCCAAATGCCCCCCAGGGTAACGGCTGATCGGGTAGCTCCTGCCGCCAGTAGGCGTAATGCTCCATGGGGTAGGCATAGATGGCTTTCTCGATACCGCCATGCACCGTTAAATCGGCCTGCTGGTCACCGTCTAGGTTGAGCGATCGCATCCTCACTCGTCCGGCCACGGGCTGCTTAAAAATCCCCGTGGTGACCGGCTTTCCTTTCCAACTCACTTCACGGGGCAATCCAACACAGACAGCGATCACTTGCATGGGGTAGCCTCAATCGGAGAAATCGTAGTGAGCACTCTTGGCAGCTAGTCGATAAGCTTAACGCTGTAGCCCATAGGGCTAATGGACTGGCAAAAATAAGGTACCAGTTTCCCACCATTTTATCGATGCATTGCTTCGCATCGGCAACGTCTCGCTGTAGCGATGTGCATCCGCCGATCATTGACTGTGGTGAATTGGCGGGGGATGGTTTTGCTGGTTAGTCCGTCACTCTAGGCCAAGCTCTAGAATGCTTGCCAGATAAGCTTTTCAGGGGATGGACGTAACTGGACTCGAACCAGTGACCCCCACGATGTCAACGTGGTGCTCTAACCAACTGAGCTATACGTCCGGGCAGACATAGAAATTAGCACATTGCCGATCGCGATCGCAAGTCGCCACCCCACCTGACTAGGGCACCAGGGCCAGCTGAGGCACCAGGGTAGCTAGTCTGGGGGACGGATCTGGCTGGGGCCGTGCAGCGAGCTGTAGGTTGGCTAGGGCCGTACCCTGGTAGTAGTAGGCCAAAATTTGATAGTAGGGCTGCCCCTGGAGCGCCATCGACCGGGCACCCCACTGGCTCATGCCCAGGCCATGGCCGTAGCCTCGCCCGTCGATGCGAATGGTGCTGCCCGAAATGGTGACCGAAACCAGGCTGCTGCGTAGCCCCAGGGCCTGGCGAAACTCGGTGCCGGTGAGGGTACGGGTGCCCTGGGTGCCCTGGAGCCGAATGGACATGATCCGGCCCTGGGGCGTGGCCCGCTCGGTAGTCACCGACTGCAATTGCCCAATCCCCGTAATGCGCTGGGCAAACTGCTGGGAGGAGAAGGTTTCAGACCAGCTAAACACCGGGGCATCTTGGTCAAAATCGGCGACGCCGCGCAGGTAGGGAGTGGGCTGCTGCCAAATATCTTCAGAATTTTCGGTATGGCCCCCGGAGGAGGAGTGAAACACCGCCTCGATCACCCGGCCCCCGTAGGTGAGGACCTGCCCCTGGGTAGCGTTGACCGCAGCCTGTACCGATGGAGTCTCAGCCGCGAGACCGTGGTACACCTGGTGGGCCGTGGTGCTCCCCACATCAAACAGATCGCCCTGGGTGCGATCGCGCCGATACAGCGCGTAGGATCGGGCCGCTACCGCTTGGGCCTTGAGGGCCTCCTGGGGCCAACTGGCGGGCATTTCGCCGCCCACGACGCCGTAGAGATAGGCTTCGAGGTCAATCCAGTTAATGGCGGTCACTTTGCCGTCTACGGGCACCACCAGCACCCGCCCCCGATACCATTGGTCGCCGATAAAGACATAGCCGCCCCCGGTAGGCTCAACCCAAAACGATTGCCCCTGCCAGTCGGCTAGGCGCACCCCGCCGCCCGTGGGGGTCACCACCACCGATCGCCCCTGGGGAATTTGGCCGACGCCCTGGCCCGCCGCATTTCTCACCACCGCTGGGGTAGAGCTCCCCACCGTGACCTGGTTGAGGCGCTCCCCAACGGCGACGCGCATTTCGACGATGGCCTGGGCGGGCAGCGCCATGAGCCACCACAGTACCGACAGGCTCAGGCCCTGTTTAAGCACCATCAGGGCGCGGCTGACCAGCAGCCCAAAGACAAGGGGTTGGCGATGGAGGGTCATCGGTTTAGGCAGAACGTAGAGGGACTAAATCGGCAGGAAACTTGATGCCGGGCGGCACTTTTTACGGTATCACCAATGGCCTAGCCCGGCATAACCGGATCCACTCTCTACTATGCCTGGCCGCATCGCCCCTGGTGGCTCACCCAGGACAGCGGCCAAAGTGGCCCCTGCGGTACCCCCTAGGGCGGTAGGGCAACGTCGGAGAGCCGCCGCATGAACGCCATGATTTGGCGGCCATACTCTGGTTTAGTATTCCAGCGATTGGTGAGCTGCTCGACCAGGGGAGCGATGCCTCGTGTCACAAAGGTAAACCGGGGGTCGACCTGGCGCTGCACCAGCGGATCGATGCCGCCGTAGGCTTTCAGGTGCTGAATATGCGCCCGCACCCCCACCCTGGCGCTGGGGAACGACGACCCCTCTGGCCCCCCCGTGGGGGCACCAATGCCGCCAAAGTTGTTTTGGGCCGGGTTCAGGCTGCCGCCAAAGCTGAGGGAGTTGGTTTCGACCAGCATTTGGCAAAAGGCAATGTCGTGGTTGACCCCTTCGATCGCCGCCTCTTCTCGGTACAGTCTGGGCAGGTCGCGGTAGGTATTCACGGCGGCGGGGTTGATGCGGCCCATGAACTGGCTGAGCTGTACCTCCGAGGCGCTGCCAGTGCCCATGATCCGATCCATCGAGCCGGGGCAAAACTGCATGCCCGCGCCCGATCGCAGCCGAATGGTGCGACTCGGTGCATCCCACGACACCGATATGCCGTAGGTTTGCAGATCGACGGCTTTGATGTAGACCACGTTGGCGTAGCGCACCCGCGTAATGCTGGTGGAGGTGGTGGCGTCTATTCCCAACAGGTCGGCGATGTCAATGGGCACGTAGGCGTTGCCGTTGACGATAATGCCCGTTTCGGGGTACATACCGCCGTTGAGGTTAATTCTAATTTCGGGCAGGGTGCTCCCCGCCCCGGACGGAGCCGCATCGCTAGTGACCTGCCGACTCCAGGAGGCCAGCCCATCGGCAATGCCCAGGGCCACGTCCCGCCGCTGCCGTTGAATAATGGCCAGGTCGTCGGGGTTGCTGAGGTAGCCAATCTCCATCAGCAAGGACGGACAGCCGAGGTTGCGGCAGAAGGCCAGCATGCCCATGGGGGAGTCGGTGTCGGGCTTAGGGCCACGGCTGGGCAGTAGGGGCACCCGCCGCCCCAGGGCCAGCAGCAACAGCTCGGCGTGGGTACGGCGGACATCATTTTTGGCAATGTAAAAGACCGTTGACCCGCGCACTGAGGGGTCTCGGAAGGCCCCGGCCTGGATTTCTAGGGCCACGTCTTCGGGACGACAGCGGGCGTTGATCCAGGTGAGGGTTTGGGCGGCGCTGAGGTCATCGGGCACAGATAAGACTGAGCCTGGGAGCTGGCGCGATCGCAGCTCTGCCACCACCAGATCGCGCACCTGGATCATCTCCGCAGCTTCGGTGGTGGTCGGTAGCACGGCACCGGGGTCACGCACCCCGTCTTCATAGCCTCCGTGGCCGGCTGAGATAAAAATCTGTGCCATTTGAACCGATCGTTAAATTCCCTCGCCAGAATCATACCTAGGAAATGGGCCAGTGGCTTGGCGGGGGGGAATGGGGAGGAGAGAATTCAACGTTCAAAAGGCGAAATTCAAAATTCCTGACTAGAGGTCGTTGAAGGCGGCTAGGGCATCTCCGGTGACTCGGCAGAGCTGCCACTCGGGTTTAATCTCGGCCCCCATGCGCTGGTAAAACTCGATGGCGGGGGTGTTCCAGTCCAGGACGCTCCAGTCGAGGCGGCCACAGCCTCGGGCCAGGGCGAGCTTACCGAGGTAGACCAGCAGGGCCTTGCCAATGCCCTGGCCTCGGTGGTCGGGCTGCACAAAAATGTCTTCTAGATAGAGGCCCGGCTTCATCAAAAATGTAGAGAAGTTGTAGAAAAACAGCACCATGCCCACGGGCTGGTCGTCAACCCAGGCCAGGGCGGCTTCGGCGTAGGGGCGGGGGCCAAACAGGGCGGCGGCCAAATCGTCGGCGGTGCCGGTGACCTCGTGGCTGAGCTGTTCGTAGGCGGCCAGGGCCTGGATCAGCGTCACCAGGGCGGGTACGCGGGCGGGGGTGGCGGGGCGAATGTCGAGGGTGGGATGGGTTGCGGAGGTCATAGGGCAAGGGGTAGCGCGGCGGCTTAGATGGGTGATAGAAGGGCTAGCGGCTGGCCGGGGGCAACCGCTAGAACCGTCAGACTGCGTGTAGTATACGTGTACCTCAACAATCTGACCCGGTGAGATCGGCGGGGCATAGTCTAACGCAGGAGAACGGGGATGCCAGCGGCCATCGGTATAGTTTTGGGACTGGTATTGGGGGTGGGGGTGGCTGGGTTGTTGTTTGCCAGCCGCCTACAAACCCTGCGGGAACGGGCGAAGGCCGACTGGGTGGCCGATCGCGCCAGTCTGATCGAGCGACTGCACCACACCGAGCGACACCTGGAGGATCTGCGGGCGACCCTGCGCGACCTGCAAGCCCAGCTCGACTACAGCCGCCATGAGCTGCGCGACGAAGGCACCCGCCGCGCCACCGCCGAGGCCCAGGTGGGGCGAATGAGAGAATTGGAGGCGATGGTGAGCGATCGCGCCACCCACCTGGCCCAGAGCCAACAGGAAAATTCCCTGTTGCGGGCCAAGCTGGCCGAACTGCAAACCCAGCTCACCCATGCCCACACCGCGACCCAGGAAAAGGTCGCCCTGCTCGACCAGGCTCAGCAGCGGCTGGCCCACACCTTTCAGGCGCTGTCTGCCGATGCCCTGCGCCGCAACAATCAATCATTTTTGGAGCTGGCCCAGGCCACCCTGTCGAGCTTTCAAACCCAGGCCGAGGGCAGTCTTCACCTGCGCCAACAGGCCATCGACGCCTTGGTCAGCCCCCTGCGAGTGGCGTTGGATCAGGTGGATCACAAACTCCAGGCCCTCGAGCGCGATCGCGTCTCGGCCTACGCTGGCCTGACCGAACAGGTCAGGTCCTTGGCCATCGGCCAAAGCCAGCTCCAGGGCGAAACCGCCAACCTGGTCAAGGCGCTGCGGGCCCCCACGGTACGGGGCCGCTGGGGCGAAATGCAGCTGCGCCGCGTGGTCGAAA
>JAIXUR010000474.1 GCA_027483425.1 Cyanobacteriota bacterium
AACCTACGCAGGGCTGGCGGCGTCACCCGCCTGACTTGTGTGAAGAGACCATAGACCTCTACGAAGTCTTGGGGGGCACCCTGGGAGATGCGCAACTCGATCAACCTAGCCCCACCTCTCCCTAGTCGCGGCGGGGGGCGAGGCCCAGCTGACCGTAGGCTTCCATATAGTCGGGGGTTTGGGCGGTGGTGGCACTGAGGCTGCGAACGCTGCCTACATAGGGTCTGACGGCGTCTAAAACAGGCCCGTCGTACACCCCAAACATCTGGTAGGCCAGGGCCAAGGTGGCCCCCATATTCAGGTAAAAGTAGCCATTGTTAGGGGTGGGAAAGTTGGCCGTGGCCTGGTCAAACAAAAAGAAATCCGCCAGGGGGTCGTGGGGCGAGGGGGCCAGCACCCGGGCCATGGGTACTACGCCCGAGGTAATCGCCAGGGTGTCGTCGGTGACCCAGCCGTAGCTGCCCATACTCAGCTCAGGCACGTAGTCATCGTCGTTCCAACTGGAGAACAGCTCCCAACTGGTGACGGGTTGCCGGTTGACGATTCTAGGGTTGGCGGTGAGGCCAAACCCCGGCAGCTGAGCATCCACCGCCGCCAGGGCGCGCTCGGCGGCGGGGCGATCGCTAGTTTGCAGCAGCAGCCCTAGCCCCGCGTAGGCCAGCGGGCCACCGTCGGTGGGAAAGGCCGCGATCGCCACTTCCCCATCCATCCAGGCCAGCAGGTCTTGCTCCAGGTCGAGCCCGGTCAGCAGGGTGAACGTAGAGCGTACTGTCTCTAGCCCCTCACGGGTAACGTCGCTAGCCCGCTCCAAAACAGTACTCATACCTCGCCAAAAGCCTGCCACATCGCGACCGCTCAGGACTAAAAACGTCGCAGCGGGTAGCTGCGCCAGAGGGCTATCGGCCTCGGGCACCGTGGGGGTGAGGCCGAAGGTAAAGGGCACCGCATCGTAGTAGTAGCGGCCCCGCACCTGTACCCCCTGGTCGAGGGGGTAGACCAGGGCCTCGAGGGTGCCGCCAAAGTTCAGCGATCGCAGGGTTTGCAGCGTGTCTGCGTCTAGGCTGGGAGTAGGCGGCAGGGGCAGCCCCAGGTCGGGTAGGGCCGTGGCCGAGAGATCGTAGTTCAACAGCTCCAGGGCATTGCCGTAGACCGCAACAAAGGCCCGAGCCTGCTGGCGATTGGCGAGGGTGCGCTGAAATTCTGGGCTATCGGCGAGGGAGGTCTGGGCCGGAGGTGTTGCTTGGCCCGGAGGTGTCCCTTGGGCCTGGCGGAGGCGCAGGTATTGCTCAATGGCAGCGGGGGTCTCGGCTGTGACCAGGGCGTCGGGCAAAAAGGCCACCGCCAAGCCGCCGGGGCCAAAGGATGGCAGGGGCACCGGCACATCTACCTCAAACTCCTCGGTGGCCCCAGGGTCTGGGGATAGGGGACTAACGGTCAGCGGCAGACCCACCCCACCGTTGAGTCGCAGGACGGGGCGGGCCTGTGGGGGTGAAGGCTCGGCTTTCCCCGCATCAGAGTTGGCCTTGTCCAACCCTTTGGGTTCCCCTTCGGCATCCCAGACACAGGGGGCGGCACCGACCTCGGCGGGGCCGCAGGCCTGGGGAATGGGTAGCTCAGGGGAGTCCTCAAGCACGGGGCCAGGCCAAAAGTAGATGTCGATGCCCAGGGCCGGGATTATTTCTGGGATTATTTCTGGGGCACCGGCATGCTGCTCCAAAAAGGTGGCGCGAAAGCGGGCAAAGGCCTCGGGGTCGGTCACCGGAACCACCATGACGGTGTGATCGGCCATGGGGGTGAGCTCGCCCGGCGAGGCCGGCAGCAGGGCGACCACCGCCGTGTCGCCCACCCAGGGGGCAATCTCGCTGGCAAAGTCAATTCCGTAGGGCAGGTAGGGGAGCCCCGGCAGTCCGGGGACAATCCCCTGCGCGTCGGCCAACAGCTTGAAGAGTTGAAACTGGCTGAGCTGGCCCCAGGTGTCTGCGGTGGTGTCGAGCAGCAGCACCAGGGCGGTGTTTTCGGGCAGATACTGCCAAGGCTCCACTTCGGCCGCCCTGGTCAGCGGGGGCGGGGTGCCGAGGGCTAGCCCCGCCCCCACCAGGGCCGCCCCTAGTCGATACCCCCACCGGCCAGTGGTCACCCCTCGCCACCAAGGGCGAGACATTGACCCACGCATCCCCCATGCTTGGGGGCGTCTGCCCTCTTGGTTGCCTGTGGCCATAGGTCGCTAGCGCTCTCAAACGTCTTCTCCATCAAAACCGAGGACCGGGGTAATGTCTCTAGAATTCTGGAGATGGGGCCGTTTGTTTACGCTGGGGGCACCGATTCCCCCCGATCTAGGGTCGGCTGGCCCGCCGCGTAGGCCCGCAGGGCGTCAATAATGTGACTATTGGCCTTGGGGAAGGGAAATTCGTCGAGGGTGTCGAGGGTGACCCAGCGCACTTCGTCGCACTCGATGGGCTGGGGTTCGCCGCTGAGGTGGGTGCAGTGGTGCACGTTGAGGGTGACCTTAAAGTGTGAATAGGCATGGGTAACGGTGCAGAGGCGATCGCCTACCGCCACCTCAATTCCCAGCTCCTCCTGAATTTCTCGGCCAATGCAGGCTTCTACGGTCTCGCCCGGCTCGATTTTGCCGCCGGGAAACTCCCACAGTCCGCCCAGGAGACCCTCTTGCTTGCGGCGATCGATCAGAATTTGATTGCGATCGCCCCAGATCACAGCGACGCCGATTTGCTTGTGGGGCAGGGGGCCTTTGGCTTCTGACATGGGCAGCTCCGACTGACTATTGCGATTATAGGCCTGGCAGTGGCCCTGCCAGGGGCAGCGATCGCACTGGGGCTGGCGACGGGTGCAGAGGGTCGCGCCCAGATCCATCAGCGCTTGGTTAAAGTCGCGGGGATGAACCGGATCGAGCAGGCGTTCAGACAGTTGCCAGAGATCCTTCAGCGCCTTGGCTGGCGGCACGGGCAGCGCCACCAGCCGGGCCAGCACCCGCTTCACATTACCGTCGAGAATGGCGTGGGGCAGGTTGAAGGCCGAGCTGAGAATGCCCCCCGCCGTGGTTTTACCAATACCGGGCAGGGTGGTAAGGGTGGCAAAATCCCTGGGCACTTCGCCCTGGTGATCGCTCACCATGCGCTGGGCCGCCTGGTGCAGGTTGCGGGCGCGGGCGTAGTAGCCCAGCCCTTCCCAGGCCTTGAGAATGGTTTGCTGGTCGGCGGCGGCCAAGGTCTCTACCGTAGGAAACTGCGCTAGCCAACGCTGGTAGTAGGGCAGCACCGTTTTGACCTGGGTCTGCTGCAGCATAATCTCTGACACCCAAATGGCGTAGGGGTCGTCAATGTTGCGCCAGGGCAGCACGCGCCCCTGGTCGGCATACCAGGCCAGCAGCGCCCTCCGCAGGGCCTGAACAAGAAAATCCGGCCAGGGATGATGCGCCTGGGCCGGATGGAGGGGGAGTGAGGACTGGGTTAGACCCCTGGTTGCCGTTGTGATGGCTGTATAGAGCGCCTCGGTGTCGCGCAGGGTATTGCGTACAGAGGGGAGCTCGGGAGTAGGGGAGGAATGGGTGGGGCGATCGCTCACTCAAGCTCAGGGGCAGAGTCCGCCGACATCAGCGAGTCCTCGAAGGTCATGCGCTGCTCAGCACCCCGCAGAAAATACCCGCTCATCATAGCAGAGGCCAGTAGACGGCCCAGGTTTTCGCGGTTGGTGGTAATTTCTACGTCAAAGTGCTGGGAGGGCAGCCCACCGAGCAGACCAATGATGTTGTGTTCCATCATTTGCTGTACGTCGGCAGAGGCCGGATTAGACAGCTGAGCAATGGTTTCGGGGCTCATGCTGTGGACGTACTGCATCAGAGAGCTGGCGCGCTCAGAATTTTTGAATCCGTTAAACAGATCTTGGGATTTACCGGACGAATTGCTCACAGGGGATACCTCGCGTGGCTGGCAGTTATGTGTGCGGCCTGGGTTGATCGGATTGAGCTGGATAGATGTAGTGTTCCCCATCTGGGGCATAACGGTATTATCCGTTATCGACATCACTATTGACTATCTACATCAGGCTAGTCGCTGTTCCTGAAACCCATGTGCTTAAGTTAACAGGCTGGGCGGGGCCGCTGGGTCAGTAGAACCGTACCGACGGTGGAGAGGTTTTGCGATCTAGGTAAGGCACTGTAGCTAACCCTGGCGGTGGGTTGGGCGATCGCCAACCCACAAGCTCCAGCATTCAGTCTGTTCTTATCAATTTGGCCTCGCTATCACCCGGCTTTTTAAGGCAATCATCATCTGGCCGCGATCGCTTTCTGCCACAATGACCACCACTGTCCTCAAACGCTTCAAAATGACCCTTGCTTCCCCAGATGCCCCGTTTGCAGGCGTGGCTGCCCCCGATCCGGACCTGATCGCCCAGTATCGGGCTGTGCGTCAGCTCAGCGAAGCACTCTGCCAGCCCCTCGAAATCGAGGACTACGGCGTGCAGAGCATGGCCGATGTCAGCCCGCCGAAGTGGCATCTGGCCCATACCACCTGGTTTTTCGAAACCTTTCTGCTGCACCCCTACCAGGCCGGGTATGAGGCGTTTCACCCCGGCTATGGGTACCTGTTTAATTCCTATTACGAAGCGGTGGGCGATCGCCATCCCCGGCCCCAGCGTGGTCTGCTGTCGCGGCCCACGGTAGCCGAGGTCTACCAGTACCGCGCCCATGTCGATCAGGCCATGGCCCAGCTTTGGCAACAGACTGCCGATCGCCCCGCCGTCGCCGAGCTGATCACCCTGGGGCTGCACCACGAACAACAGCACCAAGAACTCCTGCTCACCGACCTCAAGTACAACCTGGCCATCAACCCGCTGTACCCCGTCTATCGCCCGAATGTCGCCCAGGGAGAAGAGGCCGCCCCAGCCCCCTTAGAGTTTGTGGAGTTTGCCGGGGGCCTGTACACCATCGGGCACCAAGCACCAGGGTTTGCCTTTGATAACGAAGGCCCCGCCCACCGGGTCTACCAGCCAGACTTTGCCCTAGCCCAGCGCCTGGTCACCAACGGCGACTATCTGGAATTTATCGCCGCTGGGGGCTACCAAACCGCCGCCCACTGGCTGGCCGAGGGCTGGGCCATGGTGCAGAACGAGGGCTGGCAGGCCCCCCTATACTGGCAGAAGCGGGGAGGAGACTGGTGGGTCTTTACCCTGGGAGGCCTCAAGCCCGTCAACCCAGCCGAACCCGTCAGCCACGTCAGCTATTTTGAAGCCGATGCCTTTGCCCAGTGGCGGGGCTGCCGTCTACCCACCGAAGCCGAGTGGGAGATCGCCGCCGCCCAGGTTCCCATCCAAGGCAACCTGCTGGCCGCTGACCATTTGCACCCCCAACCGGCCCTCGGCCTTGGCCCCCTAGACCAACTCTACGGCGACACCTGGGAATGGACCCAGAGCGCCTACCTGCCCTACCCCGGCTTTCGCCCCGCCGCCGGAGCCGTGGGAGAATATAACGGCAAGTTTATGTGCAACCAGATGGTGCTGCGGGGCGGCTCCTGCGTGACTCCGCCCGGCCACATCCGGCCCACCTATCGCAACTTCTTTCCCCCCAGCGCCCGCTGGCAGTTTAGCGGCATCAGACTCGCCAAAGGGTAAGGGGCAAATTTTGAATTTTAGATTTTGAATTTTGAATTAAACACTCACCCCTTACTCCTTCACCCCTATGTCCCCCAGTTCTAGTTTTCAGACCAAGCCGTTTCCCGTTAAGCTGTACGACTTTCACCCCCCGGTGGAGGATTTTCGCAGTGCGGTACTGCGGGGGCTGAGCCTGCCCCAAAAATCGCTCTCTCCCAAGTTTCTCTACGACAAGCGGGGGTCTGAGCTGTTCGATGCCATCTGCCAACTGCCGGAGTATTACCTGACCCGCACGGAGATGGGTATTTTGCGAGCCCATGCCAGCGATATCGCGCAGGCCCTAGGTCATCGCGCCCTGGTGGAACTGGGCAGCGGCAGCAGCCAGAAGATTCGGATTTTGCTGCAGGCTGCTCCCCAGGTGACCACCTACGTGGGAGTCGATATTTCGCGCCAGCACCTGCAAGAAGCCTGTGGGGCACTGATGCAGGATTTTGAGGGGCTGGAGGCGATCGCCGTCTGCGCCGACTACACCCAA
>JAIXUR010000166.1 GCA_027483425.1 Cyanobacteriota bacterium
AAGGTAGGGCTCATTACCCTAGGCCTTTTAGTCTTTATGGTCATCTCTCCACCGCAGGCAGCGGCTACGGGCTATGTGGCTAAGCTGGCCAGTATCCAGCCCCATCCTATTCTGAGTCTAGGGGTTTATTTTTTCTTGGCCCTGCTGACTTGTATTCGCTTCTCGAAATTTAGCTTGGTGGCCCTGCTGATCTTTTTTAACGCCCTGATCATGTTCAAGGCCCATCCCTGGGATCGCTATGCTCTGCCCATGGTCGTTGTCTTTTGGTATTTGAAATCCCTTGATTTAGTCGATCGGCACCCGCTGCCTAGCCTGTTTCGCCCACAGAGCCGCACCATGGAACCATCGGTTCCAACCTCATAAATGAGTTTTATCAAGTGGTTCTACCAAACCGGCGCTTCTCAGGCAGGAAACTTTCCTGCCTGAGAAGCGCCAGATTAGCGAATCACCCGGTCATTAGGCATCATCCAGGGCGGTGATGCCGGGCAGCTCTTTGCCTTCGAGCAGCTCTAGGCTAGCGCCGCCGCCGGTGGAAATATGGCTCATTTTTTCAGCCACCCCCACTTTTTCGACCGCCGCCACGGAGTCGCCGCCGCCAATGATGGTGGTCACCCCTTGGCCGGTGAGTTCAGCCAGGGTGTGGGCGATCGCATCGGTACCCGCCGCAAACTTGTCGAACTCAAACACCCCCATGGGGCCGTTCCAGATCACCGACTTGCACTGCTTCAGCGCATCTTGGAACACCTTCACCGAGTCGGGGCCAATGTCGAGACCCATCCAACCATCGGGAATCGCCTCGATGCTGACGGTTTGGGCGTTGGCGTCGGGGGAAAAGCTGTCGGCTAGCACCACATCGGTGGGGAGCAGCAGGTCAACCCCCTTCTCCTTGGCCTTGATCTCTAGGGATTTAGCCAGCTCCAGCTTGTCTTCTTCCACCAGCGACTTACCCACGTTGAGGCCGCGAGCCTTGTAGAAGGTAAAGATCATACCGCCGCCGATCAGCAGCTTGTCGACTTTGTCGAGAAGGGTCTCGATCACGCCGATTTTGCTAGAGACCTTGGAGCCGCCGATGATCGCCGCCAGGGGACGCTGGGGGTTCTCGATCGCCGCCTGGAGGTACTGAAGCTCTTTCTCGATCAGGTAGCCGGCCACCGAGGGGCTGAGGTACTCGGTGACGCCAGCAGTGGAGGCGTGGGCGCGGTGGGCAGTGCCAAAGGCATCGTTAACGTAGATGTCGGCGTTGGCGGCCAGCTGCTTGGCAAACTCGGGGTCGTTGTCTTCTTCCCCGGCGTGGAAGCGCACGTTTTCGAGCAGCGCCACCTGGCCATTGGTCATGGCCGCCACCGCAGCGGCGACCTCATCGCCAATGCAGTCATCGCACTTGATCACCGCTTCGCCCAGCAGCTCGCCCAGGCGCACGGCCACAGGGGTGAGGCGCATGCTCTCGACCACCTGGGCCTTGGGGCGACCAAAGTGGCTGGCCAGAATCACCTTTGCCCCTTTGCCGGTGAGGTCTTGAATGGTAGGCAGGGCGGCCCGAATGCGGGTGTCGTCGGTAATGTTGCCCTGGTCGTCGAGGGGCACGTTGAAATCGACCCGAACCAGTACCCGCTTACCCGAAACGTCGTCTGCCGACAGGCTTGCCACCGATCTTTTAACCACTGCGATATGCCTCCTAAAACGGTTTAAGACTCTACATTTATTACGTTATGCAGCGCACGGGTAGCAGCGGCCCCAACCTTGACTAAGGTAGATTTGAGGGCACGATGCAACCCAATCGGGGCGCTGTGTCTGTCGTAATATTTACCCATTACCGCCCTCATTTTACCGGAGTGTGAGTTCTCTTCGATACGTTATGTTCAAGACGGTTTTATTTCCCATTGACATGAGTTCTGAGGCGCAGCAGGCGGCTCCCAAGGTGGCCGAGTTGGTGCAGCTGCACCAAAGCCGGCTGGTTTTGCTGTCGGTTGTTGAGCCCAGCACCGAGGCTGGGCAGCCATCGGCCCAGTCCTCCCCAGAGGCGGTGGCCAAGCTGCTGGGGAAAGCCCAGGAGCTATTTGCCGCCCAGGCGATCGAGACCGAACTGATTGAGCGAGAGGGGCAACCGGCCTTTGTAATCTGCGATGTAGCCGACGAACTCAACGCCGACCTGATTGTCATGGGCTGCCGTGGCGTCGGCCTGATTGAAGAGGTGCAGGACGAGAGCGTGACCATGCGAGTGATAAACCTATCGCCCTGCCCAATCTTGATCATCCCCTAGAAAATCCAGCCCCACCCACCCCCACCCCCGTAGCGTGGGTCAAGCGCCCGCCAGTCACGGGCAGAAACGATCCCCCCCCGCCGCGACCCACGTCCCCGAGCATCTGGCCACCCCCACAACCCAACGTAGCGTGGGTCAAGCGCCCGTTAGCCAGGGGCAGAATCAGCCCACCAAAGCCGCGACCCACGCTAGAAAAATCCCCCCAAACCCAACTCCTGACGCACGATCGCCAGGGGTTTATCCCAGTTCAGCTCGACCGGATAGGCGATCGCCGCCCGACCCCGCATCCCCATCCAAAACCCCCGCCCCATCGCCCGCAGCAGCGGCAGCGTCCACAGCGGGTTGGTCAAACTCAGCGGCACAAAGGACAGCACAAACACATTCAGCAGGTCACGGTACTGCACCAGGGTGTAGGCCGCCACGCCAAACTCCCCAATCGGCGAGGCATCGAAGCCCGTGTAGATGTGGTAAACATCGTGGCTGATGGCGGTGCGCTGGCGCAGCCAGTACTCGGTGGTTTCGTCCGTGATAAAGGTTTCGGGATCAAACCCCTGGGCGAGCATGTGGCGGGCGTAGGCACCACCCAGGGTGTCAGGGGGGAGTTGCACCAGGGCATTGAGATCGACCGGAATCGTGCGATAGGCCAGGTGAGCGGCCTGCCGCTCCAGCCGTTTCTCGACCCAGCGCTGCCACTGGCTGTGGCGTCCGGCGGCCAGAATGTGCAGAATGCCAGCAGCCGGATCCCTTAAAAAGGCCCGGTAGGCAGCCCTCAACTCTGACCAGTTGATGCCGCTCAGGGGCGACTGAAAGCGCTGACAAGGCTTGGAATAGGTTTGGATGCGGCTGACCATGGGATTTCTCCGGCAGGGAAAGGATGTGAACAAATGCGATCGCGTGAACGGACCACGGCCCAGAACAGGCATAATGAAAATGCAACTGAGTGAATATGCAACTCTTTGCATTTCATGTTCAAATAATATATGCACTCTTCTGCATAGTCAACTATTTGCACAATTATTGTCTAGTCTCTCCCCATGGCTCTCTCCCACGCAATCCTTTCGGCCCTGACCGACCGCTCGTGCAGTGGCTACGATCTGGCCAAACAGTTCGATGGCTCCGTCGGCTTTTTCTGGCACGCCAGCCATCAGCAGATCTATCGGGAGCTGACTAAGCTAGAGCAGCAGGGG
>JAIXUR010000607.1 GCA_027483425.1 Cyanobacteriota bacterium
CGTTCTAGTACAACGCCTGCATCAGCCGTTTGCGATAGGTGGCGGTCAGCGGATCCTGATCGTTCAGCAGTTTGAAGATCATCAGCATCGCTTTGCGGGCACCGTCGCTGCGGTAGGCGCGATCGCGCTCAACGATGCCTAAAAATCCCTCCAGGGCCGTAGCAAACTCTCCGGCGATCGCCGCCTGACCCGCTGCCCCAAAGGCTTTGTCCAGATCAGACTCGCCCAGATCGGCCAGGGTCTGGCGCAGGGTGAGCAGACCCCGGAGGCCATCGGCCTGATCGGCAGTGGCGCGATCGCTGGGGTTAATTAAATCCAGGTACTGGCTCGCCAGGGCCCCATCGCCCTGGGTCAGGTACACCTGGGCGGCCTTCAGCAAAATCTGGCCGTTGTCGGGGTAGCGGGTCAACAGGGTGGTGAGGGCGGGCAAAATATCGGCCAGGTCGCCGTTGGCCTGGGCGGTCTCCAAGACCGCCAGGTCTTGCTCCAGGCTAGATTGAAAGCCCAGGTTGACCAGCAGCTCGCGCAGCTGGGGCTCGGGCAGAACCCCCACAAATCCCTCGCTCACCTGACCCTGACTGACGATGCGCACGTCGGGCACGCCCTCTACCCCAAAGGTCTTGGCCAGCTCTGGGTTTTGATCAATATCGACCTGGGCCAGGGTGAAGTCGTACTCCTGGGCTAGCTGTTCGAGCATGGGCTTGAGCAACTTGCAGGGGCCGCACCAGGTGGCAAAAAAATCCACCAGCACCGGCTGTTCAAAGGAGGGTTGCAGCACCGCCTGCTCAAATTCGGCCTGATTGACGGTAATAGATTGTCCCATGGATACCTCAGCGGGGGCTTAGAAATACGTCGTACAGCGACAGCAGCACCTCTAACACGATCAGCACCACCACATACCACTCCAGCCGCAGGCCAGTCTGATGCCGTTGGAGATCGAGCACCGTTTCGGCGGTGCGGCTAACCAGATCGAGCTTGCGCTCTAGGGCCGAGTGCCGCTCGCGAATTTCGTACTCATCTTCGAGCCGGTGGTAGAGCGGGTCGAGATCCGGATATTCCCACAGCAGCTCGGGTTTGTCGACAATTTCGACCCGACCGACAATTTTGTGCTGAATCATCAAGGTTTGACCAATTTGCTTCAGCAATTGTTCGCCTTGGACACTGGTGCGGTGCTGACGTTGGAGCTCGACGGCGTAGGGCTCAATGCGATCAAACACAGCAGCGGCACCAATCTCGTAGCAGGCCAGCACCACACTCTTGGCCATCACATCGGCCACGATCCGCAGCCGCAGCCCATCCAAAGCCGACAAAAAAATCAGCCCATCCTGCACCTTGCCGCTGCTGTTGGGGGCCAGCCGAATGGTAGCGGCTTCCGTCTCAGGTTGCTCGAAGGGCGCCTGGATGTGGGGATTGAGGGTGGCAATAAAGGCCTGCTCCGCTGGCTCCGAAAGGCCAAACAGCACCACGGCCCCGTAGCCAAATAGCACCCCCTGTCCCTGGTCGCCAATGGGTACGATCAGCGGTGCAATGGGGGGCAGGGGATTGTGGCTGGTCTGGGCGATCGCCCCTAGGCCTTGATCGCTGACCACCGACGCTACATCAATGCTCTGACCCAAAAAATAGGCGCGAACGGGTACATCAGTGATGGGGGTTGAGGCGGCCATGGTCGCCTCCGGTGGCAGGGTATTCATCGTAAAAAGACAGCGTGGTGCAACGTCATGGGCAAATTGTAGAATTGGCCAACAGCGGCCTCAGAACTGGGGGCTCGATCGCTCCCTAGGAATAGCTCCTGGGTATTGAGACTCACTGGGCATTAAGAACTTCTGCGGAATACCATAGAGTGAGGCAACGTTCCGTAGGTTCCATCCTAGGTTATGTTAGAAAATTGGCATGTATTCCATGGGTAATGAATAGGGTAGCGCCCCAGCTGACTCCGCCAAGGGTCAACCTAGGATTTGCCGATAGCCCTGCCCTGGGCGGTGCGGGTAATGTTGAGTAGGGCCGTAGCCATGAATCGTGTGGTGTTCATTCTCGGGGTTTTAGAAGATGAAGACGTGGACTGGCTAATTGATGCGGGCCAACGTCAAGAACTTCAGCCGGGAGACGTGTTGATTCGCGAAGGAGACCCCTGCGATGCCCTGTTTCTCATTTTAGACGGCAGCCTAGCGGTTTCGGTGGCGGCGTTAGCCCAGCCCATTGCCCTCCTGGCTCGGGGCGAAGTGGTGGGAGAAATGTCCTTTGTCGATAGTCAGCCACCCTCCGCTACGGTGGTAGCGTTGGAACCCAGTATCGTGTTGTCTATTTCCTGCCAGCCGCTGCGCCACAAACTCCAGCAGGATATTTGGTTTGCCTCTCGGTTTTACCGTGCCCTATCCATTTTGCTCTCTAGCCGCTTACGGAGCACGGTCAAGCACCTGCAAGGAGAGCACTGGCGACCGGTGGCCGGTCTCGATGAGGCCGAGCGCGATGAAATGAGCGAGATGCTTTCCATGGGCGGTATTCGCTTCGACTGGATGCTGAAGCGTCTACGGGATGTCAACTCTAGCCCCTGGGTCGATCTCGATGTGGACTCCGCTGATTAGCCTCTGTTGATTGGTAAGGAGGAGCTGACCCCAATGCTTTGGCGATGCGGGCTAACCGATCGGTCACCCACGAGGGATTCTGCTACCATTCAGGCAATGGTTACTGGGGTAAACTAAAGAGCGACCCTTGGCGGAGCTGCTAGGGCCATGTCCATCCTGGCCTGGGTAGGTTAGCTTAACGCTAGCTCCCTAAGGGCGATGGTCACCGGCCCAATCTCTCCCCCAATCTCTCCCAGGGAGAAGCCATTAGATCGGCCTCAAAGGGTGTTCTCGGCGGTGGGACGGGTAACCTGCGATATGTGCATCGCTTGCTGACCGAGTCTGTGTTCCCTGTTGAATCGATTTTGGGTTTTGTTTTTGCCACTGTCAGAGCATGCCAATCCATACCAAACTCAGTAATATTCTCATTGTTGAAGACAGCAAAGGCCGCCGAGAGATTGTCTTGGATGGGTCGGTGTATTCCATTGGGCGCGATCCCAAGTGCGATATTCGGTTATCGTCTCAGTTTGTATCGCGGCACCACGCCACGCTGGTGCAGCTACCCAAGGACGATGATTCGTTTTATTACCGCATCGTAGACGGCAATTTGAAGGGTAAGCCCAGCGCCAACGGCATGCTGATCAACGGGCGCAAGCTCCAGGCCCATGATCTGAAAAACGAAGATGAAATTGTGTTTGGCCCCCAGGCCCGCGCTATCTACTACCAGCTCAAGCGCGATAGCCAGTCAACCCTGCCCCCCGATGAGTTTGATATCACCCTGATCAGCCCCAATATGGTGGAAGAAGGTGAAGAAATGGACGAAGACCTAGACGACACCGATTTTTAGCCAACCGCAGGATGCTTTGGCTAAACCAGCAGCTTCTTCGAGGCCTATCCCTCGAAACCGGCAAGTTGACCGCTCACCGGGATGGGGAGGGGTGGGTCAATCTGAGCGCAGGATAGATTGATCCGGATTCAGAGACTCAATGTTTGTCGCTGCTTTAACCCCATCATCCATCTGGGAATCGGTTCCAGGAGGGGATGGGCTAGTTTTTGTACTCTGGAGTTATCCTGGACTGCTCTTAAACCAGAGCTACAATGGCCCGATTAACCGCGCTAAAGACCTGCTCACAGTGGTTATTGCGGCTGAGGGGAAGTTCTTCATTTTTGACCACCAGATTAACGCAGCCCGCCTCAGTCGCTACGGTCGGCGGGTTGATAAGCACTTCAATGGTGGTGAGCTGGGCCAATGACACTTGACCTGGCTTTTCCTTGGCGACTAAATAATCGCCGTTTTCGTAGACCATGCTAAGCCCGCAAGACTGTAGCGAGCTGATGATGGCATCTCGCAGCCGAGCCGTCGCCGCAGGCACAGGAAGTGAATTGGTATACCGGGCCATACATAGGTATCCTTCGCTGGAGCCGTTGAATATATAACCAGTTATTAAAGGACTAGGTGACAATAGCGGCAGTTGACACATCAATGAGCGTCGACCATGGGCAAGGGGCCACAGGTTTGTATCTTAATGTATACCATAGCTTTTTTGAAGGTGGTTGTGGGCAGGGTCCTGGCCAGCGAACCAGGGTCGTCGGGCCGGTAGCGGGCGTGAGCCCTGGCTGTAAGCTGAGGAGGCACTGTAAGTGATGATGGCTATGCCGGGTAAGCTGCTGGTGTTTGAAGGATGTGAGGGGTGCGGCAAGTCGACCCAGATCGGGCTGTTGCACGCCGCCCTAGGGCGGAACGAGCGCTTCCAGCAGCTTCAACACCAGGGGGTGGTGCCTAACCTAATCACCACCCGTGAACCGGGGGGGACGGGGTTGGGGTTAGAGGTACGTCGGCTGCTGCTCGATCACTCCAGCGAGGCCCCCATGGCCAGTCGGGCCGAATTGTTGCTCTACGCGGCCGATCGCGCCCAGCATGTCGAGGAGGTGATTAAGCCCGCTCTGGAAGCAGGGGGTTGGGTGCTGTGCGATCGCTTCATCGATTCCACCGTGGCCTACCAGGGCTACGGACGCGGCCTCGAGCTGGGCCTTATTGATCAGCTCAACCAGGTGGCAACCGGGGGGCTGGTGCCCGATCTCACCCTATGGCTCCAGATCGAGGCGGCCACGGGGCTGGCCCGCACTCGCCAGCGGGGAGTCGCCGATCGCATGGAACAGGCCGATCTGGCCTTTCACCAGCGGGTACAACGGGGCTTTGAAGCCCTGGCTGAGCAGCACCGCGATCGCATTGTGGCGATCGACGGGTTGGCCCCCCTAGAGGCGGTAGCCGCCGAGATTAATGTCGTTGTCGATAGGTACATACAGCAGTGGTACGCCCCCAGTTTGATGATCTAGTGGGTCAGGCCACCGCCGTTGCCCTACTCTGCCGCGCGATCGATCAGCAGCGGGTGGCCCCGGCCTACCTGTTGGCGGGCCCCCATGGGGTGGGTCGGCGGTTAGGGGCGGAGCGGTTTACCGAGATTCTGTTGGCTCACGATGGGGCTGACTCGCCCCCGGCCCTGCGGCGGCGGATTGTCCAGCGTAACCACCCCGACCTGCTGTGGGTGGAGCCCACCTACCTGCACCAGGGCAAGCTGATTGGGGCCGCCCAGGCGGCCGAGGAGGGGCTGGCCCGCAAGAGCCCGCCCCAAACCCGCCTCGAGCAGGTGCGACAGATTGCCCAGTTTCTCAGCCGCCCGCCCCTGGAGGCGTCCCGCGCCATGGTGGTGATCGAGGCCGCCGAAACCATGGCGGAGGGTGCCGCCAATGGCCTGCTTAAAACCCTGGAAGAACCGGGCCATGCCACCATTCTTCTGATCGCCCCTGGCCCCCAGGCGCTGTTGCCGACCCTGGTGTCGCGGTGCCAGACGATTCCCTTTCAGCGGCTCAACGCGACGGATCTGGCCACGGTGCTGCACCGGGTAGATCATCCCGAGGTGCTCCAGCAGCCGCAGCTATTGGCCATGGCCCAGGGCAGTCCGGGAGCGGCGATCGCCGCCTACCAGCAGCTGCAAACGATTCCCCCAGAGCTGCTCAGTGCCCTGCACCAGCCCCCCCACAGCCTGCGCGAAGCCCTGGAGCAGGGCCGCCAGGTAGCTAAAGCCCTAGACACCGAATCGCAGCTGTGGCTGCTGGACTATTTGCTGAATTGGTACTGGCAGAGCGATCCGATCCGCAGCGCCCAATGGCTGCCCGGCCTGGAAGCTGCCAAGGGCTATCTCCGTCGCTTTGTGCAGCCCCGCCTGGTATGGGAGGTAATGATGATGGGATTATGGGAAGCGCAGAAACATTCCTAGGCTCACCCATGACGGCCGATATTCGCTTACTCGTGCTCGATATCGACGGCACTCTAGCCGGAGAGTCTAATCAGATCAACGCACCCGTGCTGGAGGCGATTGGCCAAGTCCAGCAGCGGGGGGTGGCGGTGGCGATCGCCACCGGACGCATGTACCAGTCGGCCCTACGGTTTCACCAAGCCGTGGGCTCCACCCTGCCGCTGATGGCCTACCAGGGCGCGTTCATTAAAGACCCCCATACCGACACCCTGCACCGCCACACACCCCTGCCCCGGCGGTTGGCCCTGGAAATCTTGGCCTATCTGGCACCCATGGAGGCTCGCAACGACCTGTCGATTCACCTGTACATCGACGACCAGCTCCATGTGCGGGCGGTGATTGACGATACCAAGGCCTACGCCGAGCGATCGGGCATTGAGCCCATCGCAGCGGGAGATTTGGCGACGTTGCTGGTGGACGACCCTACCCTAGAAACCACCAAGCTGCTGACCCTCAGCGATCAGACCGACCTATTGAGCGACATCTTGAGCCACCTGGGCCAGCGCTACCCCCTGGACGACCTCTACCTGACGCGATCGGTGGAGTACTTTGTGGAGGCCACCCATCCCCAGGCGAATAAGGGAGAGGCGGTGCGGTTTGTGGCTGAAGACCTGCTGGGCTTGAAGCCCGACCAGGTCATGACCATTGGCGACAACTACAACGACCTGGAAATGCTGCGCTATGCGGGCCTTGGGGTGGCCATGGGCGATGCCCCCGACCCGGTTAAGCGGGGGGCTGACTGGGTGGCACCGGGGGTTGAGGCCGATGGGGTGGCGGTGGCCCTGCGGGAGTTTTTGCTGTAGGGGCTAGGCCTTCTGAGACTAAGCCTTCTGGGGCTGGGTCTTCTGGGGCCAGGCTGTCGTACAGGTCTGAGAGGGTGACGACGCGGTAGCCCTGGCGATCGATCAGCTTCAGCAGGGCGGGCAGGGCCTGGGCGGTCTGGCTACAGCGCTCCAGGGAGCCGCCATGCATGACAAAAATGGCCCCCGGAAAGATAAATTGGGCCAGGTACCAGGTGTTGAGGTTGGGGGTACTGAGGGGTTGCAGGGTATCGAAGGGGATCATCGAAGCCAGGGCAACCAGCGATTCATAGCCGGGGGTTAGCCGCATTTGGTTGACCATGGCCTGGTTGTAGAAGCCCCGCCCAGGGCGATACCAGCGAATGGGCTGTTGGGTGAGCTCAGTGATGCGATCGTGGGCCTCTTGGAAGTGGCGGGCAAACTGGGCGGGCTGCAAGATCGCCGGTGTCGTGTCGGTGGTGCCGTGGTTGGCGATCTCGTGGCCGCTGGCCAGAATATCTTGCAGGATTGTACTGCCGGGGTTGAGGTGGTCGGTAATCACAAAGAAGGTGGCCCGCACGGGGTGCTCGGCGGTGCGGTTGTGGCGATCGAGGGCGGTCAGAATGAGGCGAGTAGAGGTGTCGTCGCGATCGCCCGGCGTCGGCACATCATCGATGGTGAGAGCCACCAGGGGCGCCTGGGTCGGGGCGTAGAACAGCGCATCCGGAAACATCCGGGCGACCTGGGTGAGCAACTGGTGGTGGGGAGGAGCCATGGGGGAGATTACCCGTTGGAGCTGGGGGGCTGAGCTACACAGCTCAGTTTACCGCTGGGAGATGAGAATTTGCCCGACCCAGCAGCGGTGTTGAGATTGTCTTGTCAAAGCCCAATTTGCTGTTCAATGTCCTCCCCTCACCCACCGCATCCCATCTACCATCCCCGCCATGGCAGACACATAGGTCTGCCAACCATCCCCGATACAGGGCAAACACATAGGTCTGCCCCTACGCACCCACCCGATCTACCGACTCCTCGGGTCAAGGCGATCGCGCAGCCGATCGCCCAGGGTATTAATGCAGAGGATGGTCAGAAAAATGGCTAAACCGGGGCCCAGTACCAGGTAGGGGGCGCTCTCGATGTAGTTTTGAGCGTCAAAGAGCATGCGGCCCCAGGTGGGCACATCGGGGGGAAAGCCCACCCCCAAAAAGCTGAGGGTAGACTCGGCCAGCAGGGCGTTGCCGACCCCCAGGGTGGCGGCCACAATCACCGGCCCCAGGATGTTGGGCAGCAGGTGGTTGTTGACCACCCGCCAGGGGCCCGCCCCCAGGGCCACGGCGGCTTGAACAAAGGTGCGCTGCTTTAGACTTAAAAAACCCGCCCGTACCAGGCGGGCCACGGCCATCCAGTTGAGTCCGCCAATCACCAGCACCACCAGCAAAAAAATTCCCCGCTCGGGCCCTAGGGTGCGGCGCACCGGGTCGCCAAATAAATAGACCACCAGCAGCACCAGCGGCAGCTGAGGCAGGGCCAAAAACAGATCCGTGAGTCGCATGAGTGTACTGTCCACCCAACCGCCGCAGAACCCCGCCACAGCGCCCATGCTGACCCCCAGGCTCATGCCCACTAGGGTTGCCGCCAGCCCCACCGCCAGGGAAATGCGGCCCCCCACCAGCAGCCGGGCCAGCTGGTCTTGGCCCAGGTCGTTGGTGCCCAGGGGGTGGGCCCAGGTGGGGGGCTGAAAGGCCCGGCCAAAATCAATGGCGCTAGGGGAGCCTGGGTAGAGGAGGGGGCCAAGGGCGATCGCCAGGATCAAGATCCCCAGCACCACCAGGGCGAGTCGGGCCGTGGGATCGTCCCACAGTCGTCTTCCCAGTCCGTCTCCTCGGCTCTTCTCTCGGCTGGGGGGAGTTGGTACCAGGCCTGGGTTAATGTCTGGATCAAGGTCTGGATTAATGGCCATAGCGCACCCTGGGATCAATCACGCCGTAGAGCAGATCGGCCACCAGGTTAAAGCCCACGACGAGGACCGCGTAGATAAAGGCAATGCCCATCACCACCGGCGTATCGCTGCGGTAGATCGACTCAATCAGCAGCGCCCCAATGCCCGGCACCCGAAAGACCTGCTCGGTCACCAGCGCCCCGGTAAAAATGGTGGGAATATCGAGGGCCACCAGGGTAACCACCGGAATCAGCGCGTTGCGCAGCATGTGCAGGGTAACGATGCGCCAGCGGCCCAGCCCTTTAGCCCGCGCGGTTTTGACATAGTTTTGGGGAATTTCTTCGAGCATGGCGGCGCGCACAAACCGCAGCAGCACCGCCGTTTGAAACAGCACCAGGGTGGCAATGGGCATGATTGACTGCCGTAGCCACTGCCCCAGGCTGCCTAGATCATTGACCACCAGGGTGTTGTCGTAGATGAAGGGCAGCCAACCCAGACGCACGCTCAGCACAATAATCAGCACCAGTCCCGAAAAAAACGGCGGGGTCGAAAACCCCATGAAGGCCAGGGTGGTAATGGTGCGGTCAAGCCAGGTGTTGTGTCGCAGGGCCGCGATCATACCCAGGGGCAGCGCCAGGGCCACGCTGAGCAGGTAGGCAATCCCGATGATCCACAGGGTGACCGGTAGCCGCTGGGCAATCAACTCCGCCACCGGCAGGCGACTGGTGAAGGAATAGCCCAGATTGCCGCTAAACAGCGCCACCGTCCACTTCAGATAGCGAACGGGAATGGGCTGATCTAGGCCCAGCGATCGCCGAATGTTCTCCCGCACCTCCGGCGTCACCGCTGGGTTAGTGGCCAAATCGCCCAGGGGGTTGCTGGGCGCCAGCGCCAGGATGAAGAAAATCACCGCGCTGATGGCCAGCAGAGTGGGAATGGCGATCAGCAGGCGCTTAAGCAGGTAGCCGAGCATGGTTGGCTACAGCTGGCTCATCTGATCTAGCGTCTGGCGGTACCCGGCGGCCTCGCCCTGCTGGAGGTAGAGCTCTGCGGCCTCTTCAAAGTCGCGCCGGGCCCCGGCATCGTCTCCCAGGCTGGCCCGCGCTACGCCCCGGTTATAAAACAGTTCTGGATCGGCGGTAGTCAGGCTGAGCTGAATGGCCTGGGTCAGGTCTTGGTAGGCCTCCTGGGGTTTGTTAACCTGCAGGTAGGCGGCCCCCCGGGCCGAGTAGACCGCCGCGTCGTTGGGCTGTATGGCCAGGGCCTGGCTGTAGTCGTCGATTGCCCCAAACACGTCTCCGGTGGCCAGGCGGGCATCGCCTCGGGCCTGGAGGGCGGCGGTGTAGGCGGGGTCTAGCAGCAGGGCCTCGCTGTAGTCGGCGATCGCCGCCGGTGCATCCCCGGCCTGCAGCATCACATCGCCCCTTTGCTTGTAGGCGACGGCGGAGTCTGGGTTGAGCTGCAGCACCTCGGCAAAGTCTTGCTGGGCTCCGCTCAGATCCCCCTGCTCAGCCCGAATCACCCCCCGAGCCATGTAGGCTTCGGCGAGACTGGGGTCGAGCTCAAGGGCGCTATCAATATCTTGCAGGGCTCGGTTGGTCCGTCCTTGACGGTAGTAAACATAGCCTCGGTTGAGGTAACCCCGGGCCATGTCAGGGGCTAGCTGCACCGCCTGGTTGAGGTCATCCAGGGCGGCATCATAGAGCCCCAGGTTGTAGTAGGCTACCCCTCGCCCCATGTAGGCTCGGGGCAGGTCGCCCTCCAGCTCAATGGCCTGGCTAAAGTCACTGACGGCATCGCTGTAGTTGTCTAGCTGCTCCAAGGTAAACCCGCGCAGCACGTAGGCCGAAGGGTTAGTGGGGTCGAGCTCAATCGCGGTGGAGAAATCTTCTAGGGCTAGCTCGTGGCGGCCTGCCTGGCTGTCGATTAACCCTCGGTAAAGGTAGGCCTCGACGCTGTCAGGGTTGGCTTCTAGGGCGGTGTTAAAGTCGGCCTGGGCGAGGGCGGTTTCGCCCTGGCGGTAGTAGACGCTGCCCCGGCCCAAGAGGGCGGTGGCGTTGCCGGGGTCGAGGCTCAGGGCCTGGTTGAGGTCGGTCAGCGCCTGGTTGTAGTCACCTTGGTTGGCATAGATTAGCCCGCGATACACGTAGGCATTGGCCAGGCTGGGATTTTTTTCGAGGGCCAGGTTAAAGGACTCTAGGGCCGCGTCGTAGTCGCCCCGCGTGTATTGTTCCACTCCCTGGTTATAGAGAGTGATCGCCGATGGCCCGGTCTCAGCGGGTGCGGCGGTGGTTGCCTCTGGGGCAGCCGTTTCGGGAACCGCTACCTCAGGAATCAGGATTTCAGTTTCGGTGGTGTCCGGGGCTCCCAGCTCGAGCTCCAGGCCACCGTTTTCCAGAGCACCGGGCCCACCCGGAGGAGTCTGGGCATAGACCTCCAGAGGTACAGCCCCTCCGACCAACCCCAGGCCCAGCAGCAGCATTAGATGATGCAATTTCATGGCTTCCTCTCCACCGACGGTGTTGCAGACTAAAAAAACGGTGCCACTCCATCAGCAGCGGCCCCTGTCAGGGTACCCACCCACAGGTCTGGCGATAATGATAGGTCAGCTTTTGCGGGTTGCGAGACGGGGTTTGAGAGTTTTTTTGAGATCGCGGTAGCTTCGTTACATTTGGCCGAATTGCCGCTAGGGGCGGCGGCCAGGGGCTAGGGCGATCCCACGCGGCCTGGATGATGTTGGACGGGAGGTTGGGTATGGCAAGATCACAGCGGCGTTTGACGGTACCCCACTGTGATTTGGATTGACTGGGCCGAGGTGGGTAGGGGCAGACCTATGGGTCTGCCCTGGATCGGGGTAGGTGGGTAGGGGCAGACCAGTGTGTCTGCCCTGGATCGAGGATGGCGAGAGGGAAGACCATTTTGGGATTTTGGCTGTCAATACACCTCCCTCCCTCCCCGTAGCCGCTGAATTCCCGTGTAGTATGAGAACAGTGGTTACATC
>JAIXUR010000426.1 GCA_027483425.1 Cyanobacteriota bacterium
CACTTCAAACTCAAAAGTTTTGAGGGGAAAGGCTAACGGGTTAACGGATGTTGGCAGGGTGACTTGCTGAGCGGACTGCTGCTGGCGTTCTTGTTCTTTGGCCTGGTTCTGCTGGCGCTGCTCGGCAGCACGGCGTTCTTGCACTAGCCTGGCTTGCTCCTCTCGCTGCGCTGCGGCTTCTTGCTGGCGTTGCGCTGCGGCCTGTTGGTCGCGTTCTTTTTTCTCTTCCTCCAGCCGGGCGGCTTCGGCCTGCTGTTGTTTTAGCGCTTCGGCCTCCCATGCTTTGGCGGCTTCGGCGGCTTGTCGCTGGGCAATTAAGGCATCCACTACCTTGCGAATGCCTTCTTCCACATCAAAAAAACCGTCTGCCCGGTTTGCCCAGCTAGTAACGGGTTTGCCGTCTCTGGGCAATACCTGAAGCTGTTTGAAATCGCTATATTTCCAGCCACAGGTTTCTAGAATAATGGGGATCACCCTGGCGGTGCCGTCATAGTGGCGCTGCACGGCCCGCTGCATTTCGGTTTCGTAGCAGTAGTCGGAGGCCAAAAAGTGCCGGGTAATCAGCAGCAGCACGATATCGGCCTTTTCGAGGTTGGCTTTGATCTCAGTAGCCCACTCGGCCCCGGCCTCAATGTCGCGGTCTTGCCAGGTGTTAATTTTGCCCTCTCGCTGGAGCAGCTTGAGATGGTAGTTGACCAACTCATCTTTGAGCCCTTCGTCGCGCCGCGAGTAGGAAATAAATACGTCTAGCGCCTCGCCTGCCATGCCCGGTGCTGCCCAAGTGGTTGCCTTATTATAGTTTCGCCCGAGTTTGCTCCGTTTCGGTCTGCCGTAGCGATGGTTTGAGATAGCGGTACAACACCTGGGCGGCGGCATCGAGGGTGGGGCCAAAGGTGAGCACGCCTTCTTCGTGGCCTGCCATAATCAGAATCCGCTCGTGGGCCAGATTATCCTCCTGCAAGAGCCGTCTCATTTCGTAGGCCATCGCTGGGGTACCGTAGGGAACCGTAGCAGCGGTGGTGGGCAGTACCCCCTGGTAGCGCTGCCAGAGATCGCGGTTGTGGACGTGGATGATGGCTTGAATCTCAGCGCTGTAGTCATACAGAGCAGCGTGGGTCAAAGATTCGGACGAGGCCTGGATGGGGCCGGTACAGTGCAGGGTGTTGCGATCGATGTCCCAGCCATCCGCCACGGTGTAGTGATCGGGGGTGGTGGTGGCCAGGTGTCCCGTCTGGGTGCCGGAGACGGCGAAGGTGCCGGGCGAGAGGCGAATGCTGATGTTGCCGTAGCCAATGCCGTTGGGGTAGAGGCCGATCTGATGGGCCTGATGGAGGCGATCGCGCCACGCAATCAGCTCTGCACACTGGGATTCTGTCAGCGGAGGGCCAGGCGTCCAGTGGCTGACATACTTAATGACGCCCTCATCAATCATGGTTGTAGCCTTTGGATGGGGGCAGCGGTCAAAAGAAACCTGGAACCAGAAACCGGGTTTCTTTGCTGCAATTGACTGGTTAAATTCTGCATACCCAGCAGAAACCCGGTTTCTAGACTGGCCATCAGGATGCCGCTTGCTCGGGAAACAGGCTCAGCAGGCCAGCCTCCGAGGCCGGGCAGATGCCCCGCTCGGTAATCAGCCCGGTGACCAGGCGGGCGGGGGTCACGTCAAAGGCGTAGTTGGCGGCGGGAGAGGATTCGGGGCAAATCAGTACCGAGGTGACGCCATGGGGGGAGAGCCCATCCATATACTTCACCTCGTCCGGGCTGCGCTGCTCGATGGGGATTTCCCGCACCCCGTCCCGCAGAGTCCAGTCCAGGGTAGACGAGGGCAGCGCTACATAGAAGGGCACTCCATTGTCATGGGCGGCTAGCGCCTTGAGGTAGGTGCCGATTTTGTTGGCGACATCGCCCTGGCGGGTGGTGCGATCGGTGCCCACAATCACCAAATCCACCAAACCGTGTTGCATCAGGTGGCCCCCAGCATTGTCGGGAATCACCGTGTGGGGCACCCCGTGCTGGCCCAGTTCCCAGGCAGTGAGCTTGGCCCCCTGGTTGCGGGGGCGAGTTTCATCGACCCAGACATGGATGGGAATGCCGCGATCGTGGGCCTGGTAGATGGGTGAGGTGGCCGTGCCCCAGTCTACGCAGGCCAGCCAGCCCGCATTGCAGTGGGTCAAAATGTTGACGGTCTGCCCAGTGCGGGCATAGATTTCTTCAATGAGCCCTAGACCGTGGAGACCAATTTGGCGACACTGCTCCTCATCGGCGTCAAGGATGGCCTCGGCGTTCTGCCGCAGGCGCTCCACCGCCTCTGAGGGCGTGGCCACCTGCTGGAGCACATGAAGTTGCGAGTTCAATGCCCAGTGCAGATTGACGGCGGTAGGGCGGGTCTGGCCAAGGGTGTAGGCCGCCTGGTGCAAAAAGCTACGAAAATCCTCTACTGATAACGCTTCCAGTGCCGCCAGGTACATGCCCATAGCGGCGGTGGCTCCGATCAGCGGAGCACCGCGCACCACCATATCTTTGATGGCGTAGGCGGCCTCATCTACCGAACTCAGATCCATCCAGGTGAGCTGGTGGGGTAGCTGGCGCTGGTCAATCACCTGTACGACACGGGGATTGTCTTGGTGTAGGCGAATAGTTCTGGTGGGCTCGCCGCTAATTTTCATAGGCCTGTCCTAGCGTTCCATGGGCATTATGACAGACCCGAGGAGCAGGCGAGGCATTTGGGGGCGATCGCTGTGCAGCCTAATTTTCGCTTTGCAGTGCATCAATGGCCTCCTGACTGAGCAGCGGCTTGAGCTGGATCTGCACGGTTTCGGGCTGGTTGCCCCAGAGCATTTTGCAGAAGGCACTTTTGCCCTGCTGGCTGGCTCGGTTGAACACACCCGCCAGTTTTTCGCAGTTGGTGGCATCTCCCATGGTGAAACCTCTCAAAGGGTGATGCCAGCATAGCGGCTCTAGGCCGCCAGCGCATTACCTACGAAGGGTAACAACATAAAATGCGGCTTTCCCTGGGGAAAGCCGCATTTCCAAGCACCTATGCCCATAATCTAGGCTATGGGCCGTTGCCTTAGCTCTCGGCGGAGATCAGCTCCCGGCGCTGCTCGGCCTGGATGGTCACCTTGCCTGTGTCGTCCACATCGACGGTGGCGGTGTCGCCATCGCCTAGACGGCCAGAGAGGATCTCTTCGGCCAGGGTGTCTTCGAGCAGGCGCATAATCGCCCGACGCAGAGGCCTTGCCCCGTAGCTGGGGTTGTAGCCCTCCTCCACCAGACGCTCCTTGAAGCGCTCGGTAACCTGCAGGTGAATATTCTTCTCGGTCAGTCGAACAAACACCTCCTTGAGCAGGATGTCGGAGATTTCCTTCACCTCGTCCTTGGTGAGCTGGCGGAAGACGATGATTTCGTCTAGACGGTTGAGGAACTCAGGCCGGAAATAATGCTTGAGTTCTTCGTTCACCAGGGAGCGGATGCGGTTGTACTGGGACTCGGCCTGGTCTTGCTCGAACTCGAAGCCGAGGCCACCGCCGCCCTTCTCAATCACCTTGGAGCCGATGTTAGAGGTCATGATCAGCAGGGTGTTTTTGAAGTCGACCGTGCGACCCTTGGCATCGGTGAGGCGACCATCTTCAAGAATTTGCAGCAGCATGTTGAAGACGTCGGGGTGGGCTTTTTCGATTTCGTCGAATAGCACCACGGTGTAGGGGCGGCGGCGCACCGCTTCGGTGAGCTGGCCACCTTCGTTGTAGCCCACATAGCCCGGCGGGGAGCCAATCAGTTTGGAGACGGTATGGCGCTCCATGAACTCGGACATATCCAAGCGAATCATGGAATCTTCGGAGCCGAAGAAGTAGGCGGCCAGAGACTTGGCCAGCTCGGTTTTACCAACCCCGGTGGGGCCAGAGAAGACGAAGCTGGCAATGGGCCGGTTGGGGTTCTTCAGACCGACTCGGGCGCGACGGATAGCGCGGGAGGTGGCCTTGACGGCTTCGTCCTGGCCGATCAGGCGCTGGTGCAGGGTGTCTTCCATGTGCATCAGCTTCTCGGATTCGGATTCGGTGAGTTTGCTCACCGGTACCCCAGTCCAAGAGGCCACGATGTGGGCGATGTCTTCTTCACCAACCACGGGCTGTTCTTCGCCCCCGGCGTCTTCGGTAACTTTGTTCTGGGCGATCGCACGGATTTCAGCTTTGATCTCCATTTCGCGATCGCGCAGCTCACCAGCCTTATCAAAGTCCTGGGACCGAACGGCGTTGTCCTTGTCCTTCAGCACCTGACGCAGCTCGCGATCGAGCTCCTTGGCGGCGGGAGGCAGTTGCGAGTTGAGCAGGCGCACGCGGGACCCGGCTTCATCGACGAGGTCGATGGCCTTGTCGGGCAGGAAGCGGTCGGCGATGTACCGATCCGACAGCTTGGCCGCAGCCTCCAGGGCCTCGTCAGAGATCTTCAGCTTGTGGTGCTGTTCGTAGCGATCGCGCAGACCATGGAGAATCTCGATGGTTTCATCGACGCTGGGTTCGCCCACCATGACCGGCTGGAAACGACGTTCCAGGGCAGCATCGCGCTCGATGTGCTTGCGGTACTCATCGAGGGTGGTGGCACCGATGCACTGGAGCTCACCCCGAGCCAGGGCAGGCTTGAGGATATTGGCGGCATCGATCGCGCCTTCGGCGGCACCTGCGCCGATTAAGGTATGTACTTCATCGATCACCAGGATGACGTTTCCGGCGGTGCGGATTTCATCCATGATTTTTTTCAGGCGCTCTTCGAACTCGCCTCGGTACTTGGTACCGGCCACCAGCAGGCCAATATCCAGCGTCACCACGCGACGATCTTCGAGAATATCGGGCACGTCACCGTTGCCAATGCGCTGGGCTAAGCCCTCGGCGATCGCGGTTTTGCCCACGCCAGGCTCACCAATCAGCACCGGGTTGTTTTTGGTGCGGCGACCGAGGATTTGAATCACCCGGTCAATTTCCTTCTGGCGGCCCACCACGGGATCCAGCTTGCCGTCAGCGGCCATCTGGGTCAGGTTAGAGCCAAACTCATCGAGGGTGGGGGTTTTGGTACGCCCCTGGCCCCCTCCAGCAGAGACCTCGGCCGTTTCACCCAGCATGCGAATCACTTGGGTACGCACCTTAGACAGGTCAACACCCAGATTTTCTAGAACCCGGGCCGCGACCCCCTCGCCTTCGCGGATTAGACCCAAGAGCAGGTGCTCAGTACCGATGTAGTTGTGGCCGAGTTGGCGGGCCTCTTCCAGGGAGAGTTCAAGCACACGCTTGGCTCGGGGGGTAAAGGGAATTTCAACGGCTACAAAGCCGGAGCCACGACCAATGATCTTTTCGACTTCGATGCGCGCATCCTTGAGATTGACGCCCATCGACTTTAAGACCTTGGCGGCTACGCCCGTGCCTTCCCCAATCAACCCCAGAAGGATTTGCTCGGTACCCACAAAATTGTGGCCGAGCCGACGAGCTTCCTCCTGAGCCAGCATGATGACCTTGATTGCTTTTTCTGTGAAGCGTTCAAACATGATGGTATTAATCACCTGGTGCGTGCCGGATAGGCAAATTCTAGCACAGCGATTTTTGTCAGTTGTGCCCTACTAAACAGCCGGTTTACTGCGCCCCATTTTAACCCTCCCTATGGGCGCAAAAATCATTGGGATCACCGCTTGTCAAGGGGTTGGGTCTGGGGGCATGTAAACTTTCTCAACTTTAAAGACTTGATTTTAGGTTCGGTTAACCGGCAATTTTTGATCCGTGATCTGCCATCCTTGCCGCGCCAGACGACGATGGGCAGCGCTGCTGTGCTGGTGGAGTTGATTGCGAAAATCGGCAGTTTTAAGGGAATTTTGCCAGAGAATCAGGGCATCTTCGCCATCGGTGTAGTAGCGGCGACGGCGGCCCAGGGTCTCAAATCCCAGGCTTTCGTACAGGGCCAGGGCGCGACTGTTGGAGGGGCGCACCTCCAGGGTGGCGCGGGTGAGGGTGCGATCGCAGGCATCCTCCAGCAAATTGACCAGCAGCCATTTCCCCAAGCCCCGCCGCTGGTAGCGGGGATCAATGGCCAGCACGGTGATGTGGGCCTCATCTAAAATCGCCCAGTAGCAGCCCAGACCTAGGAGGGTGGGTGCCTCTGGGGGCCCAGGCTCCGGTGCCTCTGGAGCCTGGGCCTCTGGGGCCTGGGCCTCTGGGGCCGGTGACGCTAAGCTGGCAGAACTTTGGGGGTAATCCATCGATGGCATCGATGGATCGCTGTCGCCCCCCTGACTACCATGGGGCCTATGTACCAGGATCCGCAGACAGCTATTGGGGCTGTCTAGCTCGCGTCCGTAGCCCTCCGCTGACCACAGCCCTCCCAGGGAGCGCTGGTCGAGAGCCACTAGGGCAGCGATGTCGTCGTGGCACGGAGCCTGGCAAGAAAGATAGCCCACAAATTCCGATCGGTTTAAATTTTGGGTGGGGGCGTTGAAACCCGGCACAGCCCTTAATTGTACACTTGGGGTTGGGGCGTGGCGCGCTGGTCTCCAGACCAGCCTGGTTGGGCCATCGCCGGTTCAGATCCTGGCTGTCTCGAATGCCTGTCTCGAATCACCAGGGACAATTCTGGCCACAAAAATACCGAAGAATTTTGATTCCTGGTCAGGGTGCAGGGCTCTGCACCCTGACCAGGAATATCTTCCTTCCCAGAAATCTCCTAATTCCTTAACAACTCTTTTAGTTCTGTGAGCACAACTTCTATGGTTTCGACGTCTTCTGTACCGGCCCCTAGGGTCGGTAGCTGCCAGTACCTGCCCCCGGCCAACCCAGAGGGGACCCTATCCCCCAACCAGCAACTGCTGCCCCTCACCGCTACCGTCACCCCGGATGATCACCTATCGGTGGGGGGCTGCGACGTGGTGAGCTTGGTCGAGCAGTTTGACACACCCCTCTATATCCTTGATGAACACACCCTGCGTACCGCCTGTCGCCAGTACCGCCAGGGGTTTGAGCGCTACTACCCCGGCGAAGCGCTGGTGCTCTACGCCTCGAAGGCCTGGAGCTGTTTGGCGGTGTGTGCCATCGTGACCGACGAGGGCCTGGGCATTGATGTGGTGTCGGCTGGGGAAGTGCTGACCGCCACGGAGGCAGGGGCGCACCCCGATCGCATCTACTTCCACGGCAACAACAAATCTGTGGAAGAACTGACCCTAGCGGTAGAGGTGGGCTGCCGCATTGTGGTTGACAATTGGCTGGAGCTAAAAACCCTGGGCGAAATGGCCACCCAGCAGGGCAAAACCGTGCCCATTTTGCTGCGGGTTACCCCCGGCATTGAGTGTCACACCCATGAATACATTCGCACCGGTCACCTCGACAGCAAGTTTGGCTTTGACCCCGACCAGATCGAGACGGTGTTTGAGTTTCTGAGCCGCCAGCCCCAACTCCAGTGCCTAGGGGTACATGCCCACATTGGCTCCCAAATTTTTGAGCTTAACCCCCACACTGACCTGGGCGGCGTTATGGCCCAGTGGGTGGTAACGGCCCAGCGCTACGGCCTCACCTTGACGGAACTGGACGTGGGCGGCGGCCTGGGGATTCGCTACACCGAAGGCGATGACCCCCCGAGCATTGACACCTGGATGAAGACCGTGTGCACCAGTGTGGTAGCCGCCTGTGAGGCCCAGCAGATTCCGCTACCGCGACTGCTGTGCGAACCGGGGCGATCGCTGATCGGCTCTGCCTGCGTCACCGCCTACCGAGTGGGGAGTCAGAAGGTGATTCCTGGCCTGCGGACCTACGCGGCCATTGATGGTGGCATGTCTGACAACCCGCGCCCGATTACCTATAAATCGGTGTATCGGGCCCTGGTGGCCAACCGCATGACCGCCCCCCTGGCAGAAACTGTGACGCTGGCCGGTAAGCACTGCGAGTCAGGGGATATCCTAATTAAGGATGCAACTCTGCCCGAGCTGAAGAGTGGGGATGTGGTTACCATTGCTGGCACAGGTGCCTACAATTACAGCATGGCTTCGAACTACAACCGGGTGCCTCGGCCAGCGGCGGTGCTGGTGGCCGGTGGCGATGCCACCCTTATTATTCGTCGGGAGACCGTGGCCGATCTGCTTCGGCAAGATTGCCTGCCTGAAACTCTGCGGCCGAGAACCCAGTCTACCTAAGCCGGCTACTGGCCCTGGACAGGGGGTTGCCAGGGAGCTGATCGGGGCACCCAATCGCACAGCCGCTCAGGCACCACTCTCTAACGCTGCATGAACTACCTCTGGGAGCAATGGCTAACAAACCTTGACCAGGTGAGGTTCGTGCTTCAGGCACTGGATATTTTGCTGGTGCTGGTGTTGAGCTACGTGGTGCTGGTGATTATTGGCGAGCGCCGTACCCTGTGGATGGTGCGGGGGCTGATTTTCTTGATGTTGGCGGCGGCCCTGGGCAAGTTTTTTGGCCTGACCCTGCTGGGTTTTGTGCTCGACAAACTGGTGATTGGGTCGGCGGTGGCCATGGCCTTTATGCTCCAGGGCGAGTTTCGGCGGCTGCTCGAGCTGCTGGGGCAGGGGCGTGTGTGGGAGTTGCTCAGCCCCTCCCGGGAGGCCATGCCCCAGCCGGATGACATGATTGACGAAATTGTCGACGCCGTGAAGGAGCTGTCCCAAAACCGCACCGGGGCGTTGCTGATTTTAGAAACCGAAAAGCCCATTGACGAGCGCGATTTTATGGTGCCCGGGGTTCGGATCAATGCGGAAGTGTCTAAGGAGCTGATTCAAACCATTTTTCAGACCAGTACGCTGCTCCACGACGGGGCGATGCTGGTGCGCGGATCACGGATCGCGGCGGCGGGGGTGATTTTACCCATCTCTGAACGGGTGGCTTCGCGCCAGCTGGGTACCCGCCACCGGGCGGCGATGGGCATTACCGAACGGGTGGAGCATTGTCTCTGTGTTGTGGTTTCAGAAGAAACAGGCTCTATTTCGTTGGCGGAAGGCGGTATTCTAGATCGGCCTCTGACCAGTAGCCGCCTGCGCAGTATTCTACGGTCTAAGTTTTCAAAGTCAGTGGATCGCGAGGCGGTGGCCCCCCAGCTAAGAAGTCTGGGTCGGCGGCTGGGCAGCCTGGCGATTGCCCACGCGCTGCGCCTATTCCGTCTACCTTCATCGTCTCCCCGAGAGAAAAAATGACCACCAAGCCTGTTGTCCGCCATGCCTTGCCCGCTGACCTCAAGCCCGATCGCCTGCCCCAGCACGTGGCGGTCATTATGGATGGTAACGGGCGCTGGGCGAAGCGCCGAGGCCAGCCCCGCATCATGGGCCATCGACGCGGGGTAGACACCCTTAAAACCCTGCTGCGCTGCTGCCGCGACTGGGGCATTGGGGCGCTGACGGCCTACGCCTTTTCCACGGAAAACTGGGGTCGCCCGCTCGAAGAGGTGGATTTTTTGATGGCGCTGTTTGAGCGGGTGCTGCGCCAAGAACTGCTGGAAATGATGGAGGAAAATGTTCGGATTCGCTTTGTGGGCAACCTGGCGGCGCTGCCCCCCTCACTGCAGGGCGAAATTCACCAGGCGGTGACCCAAACCCAGGGCAACCATGGCATTGAGTTTACGGTGGCCACCAACTACGGCGGCAGGCAGGAGATTGTGCAGGCCTGTCAATCGATCGCGATCCAGGTGCAGAAGGGCGAACTCGACCCCAGCGACATCAACGAAGACCTGTTTAGCCGCCATCTGTATACGTCCGACATCAGCGACCCCGATCTGCTGATTCGCACCAGCGGCGAGATGCGGATCAGCAATTTTTTGCTGTGGCAGCTGGCCTACGCCGAGATCTATGTGACCGATACCCTCTGGCCCGATTTTGATACCTCGGAGTTTCACCAGGCGATCGCGGCCTACCAGCAGCGCGATCGCCGCTTCGGCAAAGTGAAGGGGTAGGGCTTGCTACCTTCCCCTGCCCCTCCGAAGAGGGGGTTTTAAATTCAAAATTCAAAATTCAAATCCCATGAATCTCCCCACTTGGATCACCGTATCCCGTCTGCTGGGCGTCCCCCTCCTGCTGGTGCTGCTCCAGGCCCCTAGCCCGACCCAGCGGTGGTGGGCGGCGGGCATCTTTGTGGTGGCGGCGGGTACCGACTGGCTGGATGGCTACCTGCCCCGTCGGCTGAACCAGGTGACGGATTTGGGCAAGTTTTTAGACCCGCTGGTGGATAAGCTGCTGGTGCTAGCCCCTTTTTTGATGCTGATCGAACTGGATCAGGTACCGGCCTGGGGCGTATTTTTGATTGTGGCGCGGGAGATCACGATCTCGGGCTGGCGGGTGAACCCAGCCATGCAGGGGGGAACGGTGCCGGGGGCCAACCTGTGGGGCAAGGCTAAGACCGTGGTGCAAATTGTAGCGATCGCCCTACTGATCGCCCCGCTGCCCCCGGCATGGGCCCTGCCCACCCAAATTCTCTTCTGGCTGGCGGTGGCCCTGACCCTGGTGTCAGGGGGCATTTATTTACTGGGAGGAAAATCCCAGGGTGGGTGAAGGGGGCCTTGTCAGGGGGCCCTAGCTTATGGCCCTAGTCGGGCTGGGC
>JAIXUR010000271.1 GCA_027483425.1 Cyanobacteriota bacterium
CGCTGGTGGCATCGGTTACCCCAGGCCCATCGGTGAAACCCAGGTCAAAGTCTAGGTCGCTGGTGGCATCGGTTACCCCAGGTCCATCGGTGAAACCCAGATCAAAGTCCAGGTCACTGGTGGCATCGGTTACCCCAGGCCCATCGGTAAAACCCAAGTCGAAATCCAGATCGCCAAGGCCATCTGGATCGATATCTAAAGCGCTGTCGGTAACGCCGAGGTCAACGTCTAGATCGGTCACAGCATCTGCTGCGACCGGCTGATCGGCAAAGCCCAGGTCGCCCAGGTCAAGGTCAAGATCTGCCCCATCCGGGGTGTTGCCTAAGGCCGACTCTAGCTCACCCAAGCTGTCTACCGCGAAGGACGGTTGAAGGGTTAGGTCTTCGCTCCAGGCCTGGGTATCGGCACCCAATTGCTGACAGCTGACCGTGAGATGATCGATGGCAGCGAGTTCGAGGCCCGTGACGCCTTTTTTCACGTAGGCCACCAGCTCCGCCTGATTGGGAATCTGGGCGGCTTCTAGGTTGACGCATAGGGTGCTTTCCTGCTTGGCCACCCGAGCCGTGATGCCCTGGGTCTCAAGGTGGCGATTCATCAGCGCCGCGATCGCGTCTGGATCCCCTTGGCGAGCTAGGTGCAAAATATTTTGAGGCGTAGTAGACATAGGCTCTCTTGAATTCTATGAATTCAGCGCACGATCAGGAGAATTCCCTATAGTATGCCTGCGGTGGCAAATATTGGCACAATCAACCTGTAATCGCCATCCAACTCGGTATTGCCATCACCACTTTTGTTCAGCCAGTTCAGCCAGGGGTTAAGACAAGTTACAGATAACTTACTCTCCAACTTGCCCTCAAAGGCGATGGCCTCTAGAGTGTTTCAGGTTGGGCCTGGCCAGATTCCCACCCATTCCCGCAGATTTCCTGGTCTTAAATCATTGGCCAGCGCTATGGTTTGCCTCCTAAAATGCTACGGATTTTGTTGTTCCAGCTGTTTTAAAACACGTTCTAGCTGCTGCTGGGCCTCGCCGTAGCCCTGCCAGTCGCCCTGCTGTAGAGCCTGCTGACCCGTTTGGTAATGCTCTAGGGCCGCCTGAATTAAACTCGTTAGATTCTCGGGCAGGGGTGGGGTAGCCCCAGGAATGGCCGGGCCGGGTGGTGCTGTGCTCGCTTCCCCAAAGATAGCATCTAGGCTTTGATCCAGGGTTTCGCGCATGACGACGCGATCGCTGTAGGCCACGATCACCCGACGCAGCTCCGGCAGTTCGCCCTGGTCGGCCCGCAGATAAATGGGCTGGACGTACAGCAGCGACTGCTCCACGGGTATCACCAGCAGGGTACCCCGAATTACCCCGGAACCCTGCTGGCTCCAGAGGGTAAGCTGCTCCGAGATTTCTGGGGTTTGGCTGATCCGAGCCTCGATCTGGGTGGGGCCAAACACCAGCTCCTGTTTAGGAAATTCGTACAGCAGCAGTTTGCCGTAGTTGTCGCCGTCAGACCCGCCGGCCATCCAGGCGATCATGTTGTCGCGGTTGGCGGGGGTGAAGGGCAAAATCTGCAAAAACTCCTCCTGGCCCAGCCGAGGCAGCTTCATGATGATGTAGTACGGCTCCATGGTCTGGACGCCATCATCGCGGGTCTGTTCCGGAAAGCGCCACAGGTCCTCACGGTTGTAAAAGACCTCGGGGTTTTCCATGTGAAACGCCCGGTACATCTGGGCCTGCACGGTGAAAATATCCTGGGGGTAGCGCAGGTGCTGGCGGTAGGCGGGGGGCATGGCACCCAGGGGCTTAAACAAACCGGGAAAGATGCGGCTATAGGTGGCCAAAAGCGGGTCTTGATCGTCGCGGGCGTAAAGCTCCACGGTGCCGTCGTAGGCATCGATAAATACCTTGACCGCGTCGCGAATATAGTTGACGCCATTGCGCATCAGCGGGTTGGTGTTTTCGACCAGCGAGATCAAGTCGGTGCGGTGGTTGAGGGGCTCTGAGTAGGGGTAGCGATCGCTGCTGGTATAACCATCCAAAACCCACTTAATGCGTCCATCGACCACGATGGGGTAGGGGTCGCCATCGAAGGTCAAAAAGGGAGCCAACTGGCGCACCCGGTCGGTAATCAGCCGGTGGTAGTGAATGCGGGTGTCGGCACCGAAGTAGTTGGAGATCAGAATGCGAAAGTTGCCTAGGTCGTAGGCATAAACCAGCCGCCGCAGGAGCGAGCTGAGGGATACGCCCCCGGCTCCGGTGTAGCGGTAGGAAGCGTTGGTGTCGCCTAGGGGGTAGTCAAACTCGTCGGTATTGGTGCCGGTAAAAATGTAGTTGCGCGTGCTCTCGCCGTAGTAAATGCGGGGCTGATCGAGGGGCAAATCCACCGTCGAGACCGGGGGCACATTGCGAATGAAAAACTCCGGCAGTCCGTTGGGGGTGACCTGGTTCACCGGGCTCATGACCAGGCCAAAGCCATGGGTAAATTTGAGCTGGCGGTTGATCCAGTTTTGGGCTTCGGGGGGCAGTTGCTCAACGGGCAGTTCCCGGGCCGACAGCGCGACCTGGCGGTAGTCGCCGTTGAGGGTGTAGCGGTCAATATCGACCCCCTCAAAGTTGTAGTAGAGACGAATCTCCTGGAGCTGCTTGTAGGTGCTCAGCAGGGGGGCATAGTCCCACAGGCGAATGTTGCCAATGGTAGGGCCGTTGGCCTCGATCGCCGCCCGAGTCAGGGTATTTTCCGCCGGAAACGGCTCGGTGGACACGCTGTCCAGGTTATAGGCGGCGCGGGTAAAGGCGATGTTGTGCTCAATATAGGGGCGCTCGATGGTGAGCTCGTTGGGCTCGACCACAAAGTTTTGCTGCAGCCAGGGGTACAGGCCGCTCACCAGCACCAGCACCCCCAGGTACAGCCCAATGCCAAAAATCGGCAGCGAAAATCCGCTGCGGCCCAGGGCAATCAAAAACAACACCCCCACCGCCAGGGTGACAAAGCCCATCATCCAATAGCCCTGGAGTCGGGCATGGGCGTCGGTATAGCCCGCCCCAAAAATGACCCCGGTGTTGGAGTACAACAGGGAGTAGCGTTCGAGCCAAAAGCCTGCTGCCAGCACCACGGCGATCGCCGCCAGCAGCAGGCACAGGTGGGCCTTGGCCTCCCCGGTCAAAAAGTACTTCCAGCCGCGCTCGGGGCGCACTTCGCCCTTGAGGGCATAGACCCAAGCCGCCAGCAGCAGCGACCACACCAGCAGCCCCAGCAGGCCAGCCTGGAGCCCCTGCCACAGGGGCAGTTTAAACATGTAAAAGCTGATGTCATGCCCAAAAATGGGGTCAACGGTATCAAAGGAGGTGGCGTTTAGAAATTGCAGCAGCGTCTGCCAGGCCGCCGCCGCTTGTAGCGCTACCCCCACGGCGAGTACCCCAATCAGCCCCACAATCCCCAGGTGGAGCAACTGCTCAAACTGCTGGCGCTGGGCTGGATCGCTGTAGCGGCTCAAAAAGCGGTAGCTGCGATCGCGGGTCAACCGCAGGGCAATGGTGTAATTGGCCCACAGTCCCCCGGCGTAGAGGGCAAATCCCCCCAGCCCTAGCCCCAGCTGCCACTTTATCCGCAGCCAAAACACTGACCCATAGCCCACCGACTCAAACCACCACGCTTCGGTGACCAGGTGCACCAGGGTGCCTGAACAGACCAGGAGCAGGGTAATCGCCACCACCCACGGCAACAGCCGGCGCGCTTTGAAGGATTTAGCAGGGGAATAGGTCACAGATCTCGCAGTTAGAAGCAGATAGTTCTGGGTCAGCGGCACCCCAGCGCCAGTCGCCCGGTGCTGGGGTTCTTCAAGTCTAGCGACCTCCCACCCTTGGCAGGCCGTTCATGGGGCTGGACTTAACCTTTTTTAGAGGTTGTTTGAACAGCCAAAGACCCGCCCTAGCCCCCAACCCCCGCGTCTAACTCTTCGATGAGCTACCCCGGCGCAGGCGCAGGCGGTCTTTGAGTTCTTCCACCATGTCGCCGTGGATCAGCCCCTGCTCAATGGCAAGCCTGGCTTCTTCCTCTTCCTTGTCGAGGGCTTTTTGCAGGTGGGCCACGTAGAACTCCATTTTATGGTCGTCCACGGCGTCGGGGCTGCCGGAGGTAATAATCGCCCGCGCCATGCCAAA
>JAIXUR010000423.1 GCA_027483425.1 Cyanobacteriota bacterium
CTAGCCCCCTCAGTTTGCACGTCAAGCGTGGGTGGCTAGGGTTTTCGCGTTCTGTCTTCCTCACCCCCACAACTAAGGAAACAGAACCGATGTTTGAATATCTCGAACCAGACGCCACCGATCGCCCAGAGACCGGAGCCCTACCACTGCCACCCAACTCAGGGGCAAACGACCGAGGCGCGCGGCCCCTCACCCCCGAGAAAGTGCGCTATATGCTCTACGGCAGCCTCGCCGCCCTAGACCGCACCATCAAAATCCTCCACGCCTACGGCTACTCCGACCCCAACGACGGTCGCGACCCCATCCCCGTACCGCCCGCCAGCGAGCCAGGGCACCCCAGCACGCCCCAGACCTGGATGGCCATTCTCACCAAAACCGTACTGATTGAGTAAGTCTTGTCCTTGCAGGCACCGGGTACCTGCTGTTGTTGGCCAAAATTTGCCTACCGGCAAAAGTACCCGGCCCCTGCTCAACAAACATTAGCGATCGCGCCGCGTTGCGCAGCAATCTACAGAGTCAGATCGCCAATTTGACCTTGCAGATCCACGATCTGAGGGTTCAGCTTGGTGCTCTGCGCCCCCAGATCGCCAGTTGCAACCTCCAGCCGGTTATGTTGACCTTGCCGTTTGCCATTGCAGCCCAAACTCCAGCGTTGTCGCCAGCCAGCTCAGAATTTTCAGCGCTGCACTAATACTTCTCTCGGCCATTTGACCGATGTTGGGCGGCAACAACCGCTGCGCTGGGCATGTAAGCCTCAGGGGTAAATCTTGGGTGGGGTGGGCAATGCCCACCTCAGGTTGGTTCGCCAGTCAGTAGATCGACGAGCGATTAAGCCCACACAAAATCACTGAAAATTTGTGGAAAGTTTATTCTGTGGAGCCTAGAATCATGGTGGGCAGTGCCCACGCTACGATACGGAACTTAAGCCTAGATGTTGAACAAAAGGAATAAAGTCTCGATCTGAAAATAACAAGGCATGGTTTTCTTCAATACAAAAAGTAGCAATGATGACATCTATCGTTTTGCGAACTGTAATGCCCCGTTTTCTAAGAGCGCGAAAATTGTCAGCACTTTTGATAGCCAGTTCAATATTAAGTAGGTCAAATATTGTGAGAGAAGTCAGTAATTGTTTAGCAGTTTCATAGTCTACGTCTTGTCGAAAACCTTGCAGGACTTCTGTGAGGATAATGTCGCCAGTAGCTAAAGGCTGGGTGCTTAAAAGCTGATCGAGAAGATTCACTTGAGGTGTGTTCTGATCATTAAAATAGTCAATCCACACGCTAGAATCGACTAGAATCATCGGTCGGTTCTCATGTTGTTAAGGTCGCCATCCCAGGGCAACTTACCGCGAAATGCCTTAATAGCTTCCTGCCGTTTAATTTGAATCAGCATTTTTAAGGCAAGCTCAATCACTTGATCAGTTTCGGTCAGCCCGGTTGCTTGAAGGGCATCGGTCATGAGAGATTCATCAACCTTTACGCTAGTTTTCATAGGTAGTAGCCTTGGGTTCAAGTGTTCGGTGGGCTGTACGCACTCTCCAGCATTCCCGGCTGTATCGATCAAGCCTAGGGTCAATTGTAGGATAGCCCTATTGTAAGCCCTGGATAATGTTGGTGAGCTTACCCTTAAGATGCGGCGCACCAAACGCGGAGCGCACTTGGTCATAGGCCGACGGACGAGCATAGCCGGGGCATGGGCCAGCGAAATGGCCCCAGCGACAGATCTGACCCTTTCCCATGGTGCACCACCATGACCAATCCCAGGTCCCCGATCGCCCCAAAAACCTCCCCTCGCAGAAAAAACGGCGATTTCGGGGATCATCCCCCCACCCAGCCCTGCGGAAAGCCCAAAAACCTTATAGATTAAGAATATAGGGAACCATAAGGAAAAACGAGGACACCCACATGCGGGTATTGTTAATGACCGGCAAAGGCGGCGTCGGCAAAACCTCCGTCGCGGCCGCCACAGGGTTACGCTGCGCCGAACTCGGCTACAAAACCCTGGTGCTCAGCACCGACCCGGCCCACTCCCTCGCCGACAGCTTCGATCAGGAACTGGGCCACGACCCACGCCTGGTGCAGCCCAACCTCTGGGGTGCCGAACTCGACGCCCTAATGGAACTCGAGGGCAACTGGGGCGCGGTGAAGCGCTACATCACCGACGTGCTCCAAGCCCGTGGCCTCGAGGGCATTGAAGCCGAAGAACTGGCCATTCTCCCCGGCATGGACGAAATCTTTAGCCTGGTGCGCATGAAGCGCCACTACGACGAAGGCGAGTACGACGTGCTGATCATCGACTCGGCCCCCACCGGCACCGCCCTGCGCCTGCTCAGCCTGCCCGAGGTGGCGGGCTGGTACATGCGCAAACTCTACAAACCCTTCCAGGCCGTATCTGAAGTGTTGCGGCCCCTGGTGCAGCCATTCTTTCGCCCAGTAGCGGGCTTTAATCTGCCCACTAAAGAGGTGATGGATGCCCCCTACGAGTTCTACGAACAACTGGTGGAGCTAGAAAAGGTGCTTACCGACGCCACCACCACCTCCGTGCGCCTGGTCACCAACCCCGAAAAAATGGTGATTAAAGAATCCCTCCGCGCCCACGCTTACCTGAGCCTGTACAACGTCGGCACCGACCTGGTGATCGCCAACCGCATCATCCCCGACGAGGTGCAAGACCCCTTCTTCCAAACCATGAAGGAAAAGCAGCAGCAGTACAAGCACGAGATTCACGAGAATTTTCGCCCCCTGCCGGTGAAGGAGGTGCCCCTGTTTGCCGAAGAGCTCTGCGGCCTGGAGGCCCTGCACCGGCTCAAGGACACCCTCTACGCCAACGAAGACCCGGCCCAGGTCTACTACAAAGAGACTACCCTGCGTGTCGTGCAGGAGGAAGGCAGCTATAGCCTAGAGCTGTACCTGCCCGGCATTCCCAAGGACAAGGTGGAACTGAGCAAGTCGGCGGATGAGTTGAATATTCGCATCGGCAACCACCGCCGTAACCTGGTGCTGCCCCAGGCATTGGCGGCATTGCAGCCTTCGGGAGCCAAAATGGAGGATGACTACCTGAAGATTCGCTTCGCCACAGCCGGGTAGGTGTCAGCCCAGCCCCGGCGGCAACGATGGCCTACGCCTCGAGCTTGCCGCCCACAAAGGGGGTGCTCCAGGTCGCCCAGTTCTCTTTGTTGAAGGGCGATCGCCAGCGGTGAATCAGCTCGCGTTCGAGGGCCTGACGGGCCTTGCGATCGCGCTCTGCGTAGGGCCAAAAGCCAATATTCACCGCCACCGCTAGGCCGTGGGTACGGTGGGCCTCAACGTAGCTGAGAATGTAGCGCTTGCAGTCGTGAACCCCCTTCCAGCGCTGGTTTGACTTCACGGTTTCGCCCACGTAGAGCAGCACCGCCGCGTCGTGGTCAACCACAAAGTACAGAGCGGGCACCCCAGACTCTTGAAACTGGCCGCGCCAAAACTCGGCGTTGCGGGGCAGCAGCGTAAACGGGTCCAGGGTATCCGCCGGAGAGGGCGCGGCAATATCAAATAGAGTCCCCTGCTCCGCCGGAGGTGCCGCGCGCACCGTGGCCTGGTACTGAGCCACCCGCTGCTTCCAGCCCTGGAGCTCATCCGCCGCCATGGTCGACCCCGCCGGGCGGTTGTAGGCCCAGGACAGATCCGCCGCCCGCTGGTCGGCCTCGGAGAGCAACGAGGGCTGATAGTCTGATGCCATGACTCTAGTCTGGGTAGCTATGGCTTCCCATCATAGGGGATAGCCCCGCGATAGGGATTTTGGATTTTGGATGGATGACCGCCAATCCAAAATCGCCAATCCAAAATCCAAAATTCCTACAGCCAATTGCCCAGCAGCACGTAGGGCGCCCAATAGTAAGGATGCTCTCGGAACTTGGGCTCTCTCAGCACCCTCAGCTGGGCATTGCGGAGAGCTTCGGCCTTGGTCATGGTTTGGGTGGCCAG
>JAIXUR010000355.1 GCA_027483425.1 Cyanobacteriota bacterium
GCCCTGCCAGGGGGCCAGCGGCAACCCGCTGACCGTGGCCGACCTATTGGCGGCCAACTCCCTTGACCTGGTTCATGAGGTGCAGACTCGAACCTACTGCTATGGCTGTACGGCGGGCAGTGGGTCGAGCTGCGGCGGGGCCCTGGTCTAGCGAGGCCACACCCGAGACACCACCGCTGGACGGCCCAGATAGCTGGGGCGCAGGTGCTCCCAGACGGCCACAAACCACCGTCGGGCCGCCTGGCTGGAGGGCCCTCGGTAGCGGCAGAGGAGGCCCCTTTGCAGGCGGGTAACCCCGATCGCGCCGGGTTGGTCGGTGGGCCAGAGCTGCCGTAGGGCCGTGATCTGATCGGGATCGGGGGTATAGCCCGCCAGGACAAAGCTGCCGATTACGGGGTGCCCGGCCAGGCCGTTGGGGCTGTGCAGGGGTGGGCTACCCCCGGCCAGGTGCTGGCGGTCGAGCCACAGGGGCTGGTCGTTTTGCCACAGGTCGAGGCGCGATCGCCACTGCCCCCGCTGAAAGGTTTCACCCCGAGCACTGCGGCCAAACCGGGTGATTTCCCAGCCCGCCCAGATCGCCCCAGGGGCCAGGTTCACCCGCAGCGCCTGGTGATAGTGGGCGTTGTTGAACACAATGGTCTCCTGGGGCATCCACTCCAGGCAGCTGTGGGGCGCTAGGGTAATCTCGACCCGCTGGCTGGCGGTGGCGTCTGGGCGGCTGCCGTAGACCTTGCTGGCGGCGGCGGTGGTGATCAGCACCTGGCCCCTGGCGGCCACCCCGATCTCGATGTCTAGGCTATCGCCCCCCACTAGCCCCCCAGCGGTATGCACCAGCACGCTATGGCAAAGCCCCTCACCCTCGGGATACAGGGGCCGCTGCACCCGCAGCGGTGCTCGGGTATAGGTTTCGGCCAGCAGGCATTTGCCCGCTTCAACCCTGTAGTGGAGGCGGGCGAGGCCTTGCCAGCCAGAGCGATCGCCCCGTTCAGCCTGTTCAGCCGGATCAGACAGTGATTGCACCATAGTTGCCTAGCGCCGGTAGCCCTCGGATACCGAAAACTCTGACCGCCCCGCCTGCCTGCGCAGGTTTTGGCATCGAACCAGCTCATTTACGGTGAGCACCCGCCGCCCCTCTAGGGGGGGTACCGCCTCAATGGCGCGAATCAAAGCGGTGGCCGCATCGGCCTGGTCGTAGCCCCGGCGGAGGGACACCTGTACGGCCTTGTCATCGGCGGCAATGTCAATTTGGGGGCCGCTGGCTCCTCGCCAGATCTGCCAGCCCGCCAGGGCCGTGACGCCAGCTGCGGCAATCACCCCCACCGCATCGCCCTGGAGCACCTCGACCACGCTCCCCACTAACCCGGCCCCGGCTAGGGCCTGGTACCAGTTGGGCTTCAGAACATTGGCCAGGGTGACCCAGCACACGGTGCGTAAAAACAGCAGGTCTCGCTCGGCGATCGCCAGGTTGTGCCACAGGTCAAGGTTGATCGACACGGCGTGGGTCTGCTGCCAGGGACGCGGAAACTCGGCTTTAATGACGTCAAGCTGGCGATCGTTCAGCATCAGCTTGGTTTTCATCCGGGCGGTGGCGGGCATGAGCTCCCGTAGCCGATTAATTTCTGCATTGGGGTTAACCACGGCTCTACCCTCCCAAAAACCACCTCTAAGCCTACCATTTCTGTTCCCCAGAATGGTCTGGCCGACCAAGAAGACCCGGCCAGGCAGGCCCAGCTCGGAAAATTTGAACTAGAGGGCTTGGTTCGGCAGTTTGACTTAGAGGGCCGCGCCTAGCGCAGGCCCAGCCAGCTAAAAAAGTCTTGGCCGGTGACCAGCTCGAGCAGCAGCAGGGCCACGAACCCCACCATGGCAAACCGCCCGTTCATGCGCTCGGCGTAGTAGGTCCAGCCGAAGGCCGGGGCCGGGTCTGACTGGAGCGGGGCCTCAGGCTGAGCCGGGGCTGGGGTAGCAGAATCTGGAGTCATAGCAGCGGTGAGTCTTGGGAAGCGGTGCAGAAGGATTTTATACCAATTACCCAGGGTGACGGTTCGCCCTGGGTAATTAGTGTAGATGATTTGATTTCTCGAACAGGTCTGATCTATCGGATCTAAGGGTGGGTGCGGCCCACCCCATAGTGTTCAGTACAGCTAGGTGTCCAGTCCAGCTAGCTGGAATTTTCTGTCCTGGAAATTTGCTTATTTTTCTTTGATTTTAACTTGGATACCGTCTTTGAGGTAGTCCTTGATGGCGTCAGCAAATTTATCCTCAGCGGACTTTTTAGGGACTTCTTTGATCAAAGACTTACCAAACAGCTCCTCGTTGGTCCACACAATAAAGACCAACACAAGAATGACGACAAATTCCATAAGGCTTGCGGTGATTAGGTTTCAGGGCTTTGCGATAGCATACAAATGAGTCCACACCATGAAGCAGATGCACCTATACCCTTTGCTACAGGGCATTTGCTTTCAATTCCGGAGAAAATTTGCCTGACGCTGGCAAATCACTGCATAAATTTGGTTAAGCAGTGGTTTGAGCCGCTGAGCGAGTCTTTTGGTCAGATACTTTTGGTCAGATAGACGTCTCGCCTACCCAGCTAGGGCGGGCATCCTGCTGCGCCTACCAAGCTTTTAGGCCTCACGTCACTGGGCTGGTTGAATCGGGGTTGCTCGAGTCGGATTTGGGCTGCGGAGATTTCTGCCAAAGAAGACACCCCCAGGTAGGGGCGCAGGGCCTGCGCCCTCGGGAGGAAGCAAAATTCTTCGGCATTGTCGAGGCCAGAATTGTCCTTAGGGCGTGGCTCGGGGCAGCCCTAGGCAAAGGTGGCGATGGGGGGCAGCCTTTGGCCCGAGGGGAGTGAGGGTGACGCCGAGATGGGTGGCCATGCGGGCGGCCAGCTGGTAGCGAAACTCTGGGGATAGCACCGCTACCGCTGGCGAGGGAGCATCGCCAGGCGTCGATTCCAGGTGCAGGGTCACCTCTGCAGGGTTGGCTGGCTCAGGGGCATCGTCGATCGCGCCATCGGTCACAGTTAGACTAATTTGAGCACTGCCCTGGGCCAGGGCCGCTTCGATCAGCATCACCAGCAGTTGCTCTAGCCAGGTTGGATCGGTCTGCACATCTAAGGCCGCTTCCACCGGCCCCAGGGACAACCGACAGTAGCGGTTGATGCACTGCATTTCGACTAGGCGCTGCACATGGGTTAGCAGGGGCTCCAGGGCCGTGGGGCTGAGCCGGGGTTGCAGACTGCCCATGTCGAGTTTGGACAGGGTAATCAGCAAATCGAGGTTTTTGAGCACCGTTTGAATGGCCTGGTTGGCCTGGGCAATAAACTCTCGCTCTTCGGCGGGGCTTTCGCACAGGTCTTCGAGAATCAGCTGGTGCAGGCTGATGATTTGGTTGATGGGCGATCGCAGCTCGTGGGAGGCGGTGCCCAGAAATGAAGCCTGGTGCTGGGTCTGCTGCAAGAGGCGATCGTAGGTCAGTTGGAGGGTCGCGAGGTCGTTAATGTCTTGGCCCTGGGGATAGTCCATAGCGGAGGGGGGGGGAGGAGTTTAGGGGGTGAGGAGATGAAGGCTAGTTTAGGCTGCCCAGCGCTGGGGACGAGGTACCGTTCAAGGGGGGTAACAGTAGCTTTAAACTTGGTGTCAACACATCGGTGTTAACCCTGGAATCAAAATGGCTGTCAAGCCTGGGGGAGGGTGACCGCACCCGATCGCAGCACCACCCAGCCGCCGTCCTGCCAGCGCACTACGGTGGAGGGGAGCCCCGACCCCTGGGGCTCGCTGGGGGGCATGGGGGTGCCCAGCACCGGGTAAAGTTCCCCTAGGGCTTGGGGCGATAGGGTGAACAGGTCGGGAAAGCTGGCCTCGATCGCCGTCATGGTTTCGAGGGGCGGCTGGCCCGAGCGGTTGGCGCTGGTGGTGGCCAGGGGGCCAGTGTGGCTCAGCAGATGGCGCGCCAGGGCATGGGCGGGCACCCGCAGGCCCAGGGTACCGGTGTTTTGCGGGTTCATGGCGGGGGGGAGGCGATCGCTGGCGGGCAGCACCAGGGTCAGCGCGCCGGGCCAGTACTGCTCAGCGATGGCCGTCCACTGGGCCCATTCGGCCTCGGTGCCAGTGACGTAGGGCCGCAGATCGGCCAGGGAGGCCCCCATCAGAATCAGGGGCTTGGCGGAGCTGCGGTCTTTGGCGGCATAGATGCGATCGCCCGCCTCGGGCCGCGCCGCCAGGGCTGGCACCGTATCGGTGGGGAAGCTGATCAGCTCGCCCCGCTGTACCGCCGCCACCAGTTCTGAGAAGGAAACGTGAGCCATAAATTGCACTATAGCAGTCCGGCTGGGCTGGGATCTTAACCATCTACAGCACCTTCGCACCGGGCTGTAACCCGTACCCCCAGCGGGTAACACCCCCCCTCAGCGATTCCCAGCCCCCCTTTCACAATGGAAACTGTCCGCCAGCGGGCTGTACCGCTGCCCCATCCCCAGGAGATTGCCCCCCATGACTACCTCGACCACCCCGACCGCTCTGCATGACCACACTGCCAGTGCCGAGGCCCTGAACGCCAGGGGCTGTGCCCTCTGCGAACAGGCCCAGTTTGGCCCAGCCCTCGACACCTTTGCCCTGGCCCTGGCCCTCGACAGCACCTACTGCACCGCCTGGAACAATCGAGCCAATGCCCTCTGCGGCCTGAACCGCCAGGCCGAGGCCTTGGCCGCCTACGACCAGGCCGTCGCCCTCAACCCCCAGTACCATCAGGCCTGGTTTAATCGGGGTAAGCTGTTGACCGACATGGGAGCCTACGGCAATGCCGTGGAGTCCTACAATCGGGCGATCGCCATCCAGGCTGACCCCCTCTATCTCCACGCCCGCGAGGATATCTGGGTCAAAAAACAGCTGATCGCCACGGCGTAATCCCAGCTTACCGACAGACCTACCCCTTGGGCACGGCGGCCGGTACCAGGGGAGCCCGCACCAAATGCCAGCCTTCCACCGTGGCGACCACCTCGTAGCCCTCGGTCAGGGGCACCAGCTCGGGGTTACCCCAGGCGTAGCCCTCCGAGGGCATTTGGCTCCAGTCGCTGAGGGGCTTGCCCAGGTGCGGCGTGTAGAAGGTGAACAAAATGCTTTCGCGATCGCCCCCAGGCCGCACAAAATCGACCGAGTTGGTGGCCAAAATCGAGTCCAGGGGCGGGGAGGCCAAGGCCTGCACAAACGCCGGTTCGTAGTTGCCAAACAGCCCCGTTACAAACGCCGCCGCGATCGCCAGCCAGGGCCCCAGCAGCCAGCCCCACTGCCAGATCTGCTGCTCCCGGTGGGTGACGCGACCAGTGAGGCGATGGGGGCGATTGATCGCCATGCGCCAGGGCAACAGCCAGCCTAGCCCCCCCATTAGGCCCAGCCAGCCGTAGGGGCGCAGCTCGGGAGCAATGAGATCGCCGGGGGTGAGCATCAGTGCCAACCCGGCCGACATCAACAAAATCCCAAACACCCCGGCGGCCCAGCTCAGCCCCACCGCCACCCAGTAACGCCTCGGAGCCGCCGAGCGAAACAGCCGCCCCAGGTGGTCGAGCCCCACCGCCGCCAGCAGCGCCACAAAGGGATACAGCTGTAGCGAGTAGTACCAGGTGCGGGTGTCAAACCCGCTGAGCAGCACCAGCAGCACCAGCGGATACCCCAGCCACAGGGTGCGACGTCCCACCGATGGATGCCGCCCCACCAGCCAGGCCCCCACCAGGGCAAACCCCACCCACGGAAACGTCGTGGCCGGAATGTGCCATAGGTAATAGGTCACCGTAGAGGTCGATTGAAAGGCTTCGGCGGCGGGGGAATTGGCCTGGGCCAGCAGCAGCACCTTGCCAAACAGCTGTTGCAGGGGCAACCAGCCATAGCGGGCGACGCTAAACCCCAGCCACACTATTGTGGGAATGGCCCCCAGCCCCAGCCCGTAGTAAAGACCCCGATTGGCCAGGTGGCGGTGGGTGTGATGACTGCGCACCAGGTAGGGCAACAGCGCCACCGCCGGCAAGACCACCATCACCCCTTTGAACAAAAAGCCTAGGCTGAGGGCCATGCCCGCCACTAGGCCCCAGTTCCGGCGCTGGGACGGATCATCTTCACTGCGCAGCAGGGCCCAAATCGTCACCAACTCCAGGGCGACCAGACAGGCATCCTGGGTGGCCAGCTTGCTGGTCTGCATCCACAGGGGCATGGCGGCAAAAATAGCGGCTCCCCAAAGCCCGGCGTGGGAGGGCACCAGACGCATCCCAATCCGCCAGGTCAGCATCACGGCTACCACCGAGGCGATCATACTGGGCAGCCGGGCGGTCACCTCACTCCGGCCCATCAGGTGGTAGCTAAAGGCAATCAGCCACTGGAGGCCAATGGTGCGATCGTACAGGGGCTGCCCCCACCAGCCCACGGTAATCCAGTCTTGGTTGTCCAACATCCACCGGGCCTGCTGGGCATAGTAGCCTTCGTCCTGGGCCATTAGGCTTTGCTGGGGGCTGTGGAGCACCAGCAAAATGCCCACCCACACCAGCAGCCATAGCCACGACTGGCCCATTACCTGGCCTACTAACCGACCCATTAACCGGCGGCAGCGACCATAGGCTGCCTGAACGTCCGCATAGATATCCTTTAGCACCATGGGTGAACCAGCCCCCCGACCGAGCATACAGGGAAAAAAAGGGCTGCGATCGCGCCTTCTTACCCTAGGTTTAGCACCCTATAGTAATGTCATTCTTCGCTGTCGGATGACGGTTATTTTTTCTCATTAACAGCAGAGGGCAGGTGCCTGGTCAGGTTCATGCCGTACCAAGGCAGACTCTCTCCGGCTCTTTAGAACTATTCTGGCAACGAAAATACCCCAAAATTTTGCTTCCTGGCCAGGAAGCAGGGCTCTGCTTCCTGGCCAGGAAGATATTTTCTTTCCTGGAAATCGTCTTAAACACTCCCGTAACCGGCCACCGATCCCGCAAAACGGTAAAACTCCGATAGGCTGAGGTGGTTACTCCCAGTATTAGCCCCAATAAATTACAAAGAGTTTTATTATGCGTGTGTTGCTCCTGTATCCTCGCTTTCCGCAGAGTTTTTGGTCCTTTGAGAAGACCCTGGCGCTTCTGGATCGCAAAGCCATGCTGCCGCCGTTGGGGTTGGTCACCGTCGCCGCAATTTTGCCCCAGGAATGGGAGTTTAAGCTGGTCGATCGCAACGTGGGCGAGGTGACCGACGCCGATTGGGACTGGGCCGAGCTAGTCATCCTGTCGGCCATGATTGTGCAAAAGGATGATTTGCTCGAGCAGATTCAGCTGGCCAAGGACAAAGGCAAGCAGGTAGCCGTTGGCGGCCCCTATGCCACCGCCCTACCCCACGAAGTGGCCGCCGCAGACTACTTAATTTTGGATGAAGGGGAGATCACCTTACCGCTGTTTGTGGATGCGATCGCCCGAGGGGAGCGATCGGGTGTCTTCCGCTCCAACGGCGAACGCCCTGACGTGACCACGACCCCAGTGCCCCGCTTTGATCTGCTGGAATTTGACGCCTACGCCGAGATGTCGGTCCAATTTTCGCGGGGCTGTCCCTTTCAATGCGAGTTTTGCGACATTATCGTGCTCTATGGTCGCAAGCCCCGCACCAAAGCCCCTGAGCAACTGCTGAAGGAACTGGATTATCTCTACGAGTTGGGCTGGCGACGCAGCATTTTCATGGTGGATGACAACTTTATTGGCAATAAACGCAACGTCAAATTGTTCTTGAAGGAACTCAAACCCTGGATGGTCGGGCATCACTATCCGTTCTCCTTTGCCACGGAAGCCTCTGTAGATTTGGCACAAGATCAAGAGCTGCTGGATGAAATGGTGCAGTGCAACTTTGGGGCTGTCTTTTTGGGCATTGAAACCCCCGATGAAGCCAGCTTGACCCTGACCCAAAAACACCAGAATACGCGCGACTCCCTCAGCGATGCGGTGAATACCATTACCCGATCGGGCCTGCGAGTGATGGCGGGCTTTATTATTGGCTTTGACGGCGAGAAGACCGGGGCTGGGGAAAGAATTGTCCGGTTTGTGGAGCAAACCTCCATTCCCACCGCCCTGTTTAGTATGCTGCAAGCCCTGCCCGATACCGCCCTCTGGCATCGCCTCGAAAAAGAAGGACGCCTGCGGAGTAAATCGGCCAACATCAACCAAACGACGTTGATGAACTTTGTGCCGACCCGCCCGCTGGAGGAGATCGCGCAGGAATATGTGAATGCCTTTTCAGACCTGTATGACCCGGCCAAGTTCCTCGATCGCACCTATCGCCATTTCCGCATCCTGGGTGAAGCGACCTATCCCAATAAAGGTAAACGAGCCAAAAAGCCGATCAATTGGGTGACCATTCGGGCCCTGTTGACGATTTGTTGGCGCCAGGGCATGGTGCGCAAAACCCGTTGGCAGTTCTGGCGCAATCTTTGGAATATGCAGCGCCACAACCCTGGCGGCGTCGGCAGCTACCTGGGCGTCTGTGCCCAGATCGAGCACTTCGCCGACTATCGTCAAATTGTTAAGCGAGAAATTGAGACCCAGGTCACAGCGTTCTTGGCCACAGAAATAGGCGTGAATGCTGAGGTGCAAGACAAACAGAAGGCCAAAGTTGCGGTCTAGAGCACCGGTACAGTTATGACTAAAAACCCGGTTTCTTCGTCGCTGCGCTAACGACATGACTTGTCTTCTGGCCGAGAAACCGGGTTTCTGTACCGACGTTCTAGGAATTGGGGATCTACGGGCAGGATTTGGAATCAGATGTTGGGCTGCTTGAGCCGACTGCGCAGCACGATCGCCAGGCTGTTCATGGTCACCAGCATGATCAGCAGCACGATAATGGCGGCGGCGGCATTTTCGTGGAACCCCTTTTGGGGGCGGCTGACCCAGTTAAAGATCTGAATTGGCATCACCGTAAACGGGCTTTGCACCACATCCACCGGGCAGCGCAGCAGGTCCAGGGGGTTGAAGTAGGGAAAGTCTTCGGTGCAGCCGGGGGTAAAGGGCACAAAGGTGAGCGCCCCAATGGTGATCAGCGACGCGGTTTCGCCGATCGCTCGGGAGAGAGCCAAAATCACCCCGGTGAGAACGCCCGCGATCGCCGCCGGTAGCACGTGGTCCCACACCACCTGCCAGCGGCTGCCCCCCATGGCCAGACCCGCCAGGCGAATGCCCTCGGGCACCGCCCGCAGGGCCTCGCGGGTGGCGACAATAATAATCGGCAGCACCAGCAGAGACAGGGTCAGCGCCCCGGCTAGCACCGATCGCCCGCCGGTAATCGGCTCCAGAATTCGCACAAAGGCCGCCAACCCCAGCAGGCCGTAGATAATCGACGGCACCCCGGCCAGGTTGCTGATGTTGATCTCAATGAAGCGGGTAAACCAGTTGTCGCCAGAGAACTCTTCTAGGTAGAGACCTGCCCCGACCCCGACGGGGAACGACACCAGCGCCACGATGATCATGACCCAGAAGGTGCCCGCCAGCGCCCCCACAATGCCCGCGTTTTTGGGGCGGCGAGAGGGAAAGCTGGTGAGAAATTGCCAGTCGAGGCGGCTCCACCCCTGGCTAAAGACATCGAACAAGAGCCAGGCGAGGACGGCGATCGCGATCGCCGTGGCCACCCAGGCCGCAATCTGAAACAGGCGATCGCGGCTGTAGCGCTGGGGCAAGTTGCCTGCAAACCCTGGCAGCTCGGCCACCGTGGGCTGGGGGTTTAAAAATTCGGACGGCGAAGGGGCCATTAATCGTACTTCTCCCGAAAGCGACGGACAAACCAGTAGCTGACAATGTTCAAGGTCAGGGTCATGGTAAACAGGGCCATGCCTACCGCAAAGATGGTCTTGTAGGCCAAGGACCCAAAGGCGGCATCCCCTAGGCTGACCTGCACAATAAAGGCGGTCATGGTCATCACTGGTATAAACGGGTTAATAAAGCCAAAGTTGCCATCAATGGGCTGGGGGTTTTGCCCCGCCGCCAGACTGACAATCATGGTTTCACCGATCGCCCGCGACATTGCCAAAATGACCGACGCCACAATGCCCGACAGCGCCGCCGGTATGACGACCCCCTGGATGGTTTCGCGCTTGGTGGCCCCCATGGCAAAGGCCCCCTGGCGCAGGTCTTGGGGCACGGCATTAATGGCATCTTCGCTGAGGGAAGCCACCAGGGGCAGAATGCTAATGCCGAGGATCATGCCCGCGCTGAGGGCATTAAACCCCTGCAAAAAGGGAATAAACCGCTGCAAAAAAGGCGTTACCGTGAGCAGGGCAAAGTAGCCAAACACTACCGAGGGCACCCCGGCCAGTAGTTCCAGAATGGGTTTAAGCACCTGGCGGAGGCGGGGGGCGGCGTATTCGCTGAGTAGAATCGCGATCAGTAACCCCAGGGGCACCGCCACCGCCAGGGCAATGGTGGTGGTGAGCAGGGTGGCGCTGATCAACACAAAGATACCGAAGTTGGCGTTTTGAAACAGCGGGGTCCAGCGGTTATCGGTCAAAAATCGCCCCAGGGCATGGAAAAAACCGGCGATTCGACTGGGTGGGTTGACCCCGATCGCCTCGGCCTGGGCCCAGAGCTCCTTGGGGTCAGCCGCCTGGATCTGGTCGGCAATGGCCTGCAGTTGACCTTCCGAGGCCTCGGGCAGTAGCTGGGGCAGTCGATCGATCCAGAGATCTTGGCGAAAGAATGGGTCGAGGAAAAAGTCAAAGGTCTCAAAAATCAGCGTCAGCACAATCCCCAGGGTGGTGACAATGGAGATGGCCGCAAACATAAAGCACACCACCCGAACCACGCCTTCTACCTGGCGACTGCGGCGACGGTTGGGCTGCCAGAGGCTGGCCTGATCGGGGAGCGATGAATACTCAGCTGGCATCGGGGTCAGAGCCTCTCCTGGGAGCAGGGCATAGACAGTACATTAAGTACGCTAAACCGCGATCGCACCATCTGCTCACTTGTTTCTGGATTTTAGCGTGGCCTTAAAGTTAACTGCGACTGTTCTTATTCTGAATTTATTCTTTTCTTAATCTTGTCTCTAAAAGCCTATTTTCAAATCCTAATCTCAGATTTTTTTATGTATCTCGGAAGACTTTTTCGAGGACAAAATTGAACCGTAGAACTTCATAAGGAGTCTAGATTCTGAAGGCGTAGTCGCGATCGCACCCATGGGTGTGATCGCATCTCCCCGCCAACCATCAACGATTGATTAAGGCTTTCTTAAACATATCTAAACCTGACCTTATTAAAGTCATCAGGCTCCCTTAGGGTTGCCCCTGTAGGCTTTGAAATGGCGAATTTGATGTCGTTAAGCACGCCACGGAGAGTGTTACATGGTTCTCAGTAGAAAAATGTTCAACCGCTATGCGCTTGCCGGGGTCGTAACCGCTGCAATGGCGGCTGGAATCACAGCCCCTAGCGCTTTTTCCCAAGGCTCAAACGTTGTTTTAGTCGATGGTTCTAGCACCGTTTTCCCCATTTCTGAGGCCATGGCCGAAGAATTCATGGCTGATAACCGTGGCACCCAAGTAACCGTGGGTGTTTCGGGGACTGGCGGTGGCTTCAAGAAGTTTTGCGCCGGGGAGATCGATGTAACGGGTGCTTCTCGTCCGATCAAGCAGGAAGAAAAAGATGCCTGCGCCGCTGCGGGGATTGAATATATTGAAGTGCCCGTGGCGACCGATGCCCTGACTATCGTGATTAACAACGAAAACACCTGGGCCGAAAACATGACCACTGAGCAGCTGAAGATGCTGTGGGAACCCGCCGCCGAGGGCACCATCACCCGCTGGAACCAGATTGACCCCAGCTGGCCCAATGAGCCCATCGACCTCTTTGGCCCCGGTACCGACTCCGGTACCTTTGACTATTTCACCGATGAAATCGTCGGCGAAGAAGGGGCTAGCCGGGCTGACTACACCGCTAGCGAAGACGACAATATTCTAGTGCTAGGCGTATCTCGCGACGTCAATGCCCTGGGCTACTTTGGTCTAGCCTACTACCTGGAGAATGAAGACGCTCTCAAGGCTGTGGCCGTCAACGGCGTACTGCCCACTCCGGAGCACGTGACCGATGGCACCTATACTCCCCTATCCCGGCCCCTCTTCATGTACGTGAAGAAGTCCAGTCTGGATGACAACGCTCAGGTGCGCTCGTTCATGGAGTACGTGCTCGACAACGCCCCTGAGATTGTGCCTGAGGTGGGCTATGTTCCCCTGTCTGACGATCGCTATGCGTCTATTCTGTCTGGCCTGTAGCCCAGATTAGATTTGACCCCAGCGGTTCTGAGACGGTTCTGGGACGGTTCTGGGACCAGCCCTTGGAAAGACATTCTCTTTCCAAGGGCTTTGTAGCGAAGGTTTGGCTGGAGTTGCCATGGCGGTAGACGAGTTGCAGCGGGTGTCTAGGGCAAAGGGTCTGACCAGGGTTAAAGCCCTGGTGGCGCCGTTGCTCGTGTTTTCTGTCGGGTTGCACGGGCTATTGCTGCTGATCCCCCTGCCGCCACCTGCGGCGGTCGAAGAAGAGGCTCCCCCAGAGGAAGAGTTCGTCGATTTGCTCAGTCTGGGCAGTTTGCCTGCCCCCGCCCCTGAGGTCGATCCGCTCGACTCGCCCGTCCCCGCCGCCCCGGCCCCACTGCCCCCGGCCCCCGGCCAGCCCGTGCTCGCCCCCCCAGCCCCGGCCCCCCCAGCCGCTTCTCTGGCTGAAACGCCGCTGCCCCCAGACCCGGCGGCCCCCCCAGCCCCAGATCCGGGGCCAGTGGCCGCCGTTGTCCCGAACGAAGAGGTGGCCGACCTGTTCTCACGGTTAACCCGAGGCTCGGGGGAGAGTGACTTCGACGCTACGGCCACGGCCTTTCCCGACGACGCTTACCTAACTCGCGGGGGCATCGGTGAGTGGTCGCCCTCGGAGCAGACCTGCTTCTTTACGCAGATCAGTGCCGAGACCTTCAGCACTCTGCCCAAGGTGGTTTCCCTACGCTACCTGACTCGCAACGTCCAGTTCATTGAGCAGCAAGATATTCCTCGGACTTTTCCACCGCCTCAGTTTCAGGTCAGCCCTGAACCTGGGGGGTACTGCAATCGCCCACTCTTTCGGGTCGTGAGGGATGGGCAGCCCTACCTGTTTATCTCCTTGGTGGGCATCGGGGTCGGGGCACCGGGCCAGCAGGCGACCGGGCTGGTGATCATCTGGTCGAGCGATCCACGGGCTGGCTGAACCAGTTCCTTAGGCTGACCCAGATCCCAGACCCTAGGTTCTGTGGCTGAATGCTATGGCCAGCGCTATATATAAAAGACACCCACTGTTCCCGTTTGGTTTGGTATGACCTCTCGTTTTGTAAAGCCCGATCGCACTAGGCCCCTGTGGCAAACCTTTTTGGCCCCGATGCTGCTGGCTTCCCTGGGGTTACACGGGCTGCTCTTGATGTTGCCCGCAGGTTCCTCCGGCGATGCTGTGATCCCCCCCCCGGACCCGGAGCAAGATAGCGTAGCGATTACCCGCGTGCCCCCGCCTGGGTCAGCGAATGCGGGGGCCGCAGGTCTGGGGGGCGCACCGATCGCTGGGGTCACACCGATTCCCGGCTCAGCCGGTACCCCAGGCTCGACGGGGCAGCCGCTGGCCGGGGGGACAGCCAGCGGACAGGCTCCCCGGTCGCCCGCCGCCCAGGCGCGATCGCAGACCCCCGCCCCGCCGCGATCGCCCGCCGGACAAAGCCCCAGGGTCGCCGCTCCCCAGCCTCCCAGTTCACCGCCTCCGACCGCTCCCCCTGGCACCACTGGGGGAGCGGTAGCCCCTCCCAGTCGCCCCCTGTTTAACGCCGAGGTGGGAGAGCGACTGCTGGCCTACGTGGCGACCCTTAACCTGCCCCCAGGTCAGATCGAGCGGGCAACCGCGTCGGTTCAAGATCGCTTTGGCTACAACGCCGCCGCCGTTACCCGCGACACCTACAACACCAATAAAGCCCAGTGGGAAAGCGCGATTCAGCAAGAGACGGGCCTAGCGACCTTAACTCCAACAGAAGACCGAACCGATGATTTTTCATCGGTGTACCCCCAGCGCGTCTGCCTGGTCGAGGAGCCTGGGGAGATTAAAATTGGTGCCCTGGTCAACCCCGATGGCTCCTGGCGAGGAGCGCCGAGGCTGCTCCGCAGTTCGGGCTATGCCGCCCTCGATCGCAAGGCTCTGCGCGACATTCAAAGCCACCGATTTACACCCGCAGATAGCATTACAGCCTACGTACTGACCGTTAGCACGACGGTGGACTACGGGCGTCGCCCCTGCATCCCGGCCACGCCCGGCACCTAGGACGACGGTGCAGAAACCCGGTTTCTTCGTCGCTGCGCTAACGGCATGATTGGCCTTTGGGTCGAGAAACCGGGTTTTTAGCCCTACTGTCCCGATGCTCTAGGAGGCTAGGGCCAAGGGCACTGCATTGCGATCGGTCAAGATCTCGTAGCCGGTTTCGCTGACCAGCACCGTGTGCTCAAACTGGGCCGACAAGGAGCGATCGACCGTGACCACGGTCCACTGATCCTTGAGGGTACGGGTCTGTTTTGACCCCGCGTTGAGAATCGGCTCGATCGCCAGGGTCATGCCGGGCCTGAGGGTGACATTGGGCAGCTGCCGAGTGCGAACGTTAAACACCGATGGCGCTTCGTGCAGGTTGCGCCCCACCCCATGGCCGGTGAAGTCTTCCACCACCGTAAAGCCATAGCTGGTGACGCAGTCTTCGATCGCCCCGGCAATGTCCAGCAGCGTATTGCCCGGCTTCACCTGGGCAATGCCCGCGTAGAGGGCCGCTTCGGCCGCCGTCATCAGCTGCTTGGCCTGGGCGGTCACCTCCCCCACGGCAATGGTGATGCAGGAGTCACCGTGGAAGCCGTTGTAGTAGGCCCCGGTGTCGACCTTGAGCAGATCGCCCCGGCGAATGGTCTGGCGCTGGTGGGGAATGCCGTGCACCACCTGGTCGTTAATGCAGGCGCAGATCGAGGCTGGAAAGCCGTGGTAGCCCTTAAAGCTCGGGGTCGCCCCCATTGCGCGAATGCGGGTCTCGGCATGGGCATCGAGGTCGGCGGTGCTCATGCCCGGCTGCACCATGGCCTCAATTTCCTTCAGCACCGTGGCTACAATGCGGGCGGCCTCACGCATGATCTCCAGTTCAGCCTCAGATTTGAGCTCTACCCCCCGCACTCGACGGCTGCGCTTGGGCAGGGTGTTCTGGCCGGTTCGACCGGGAATGAGGTTTGCCAAAAAGTTCATAGGTGCTTTAAAACGGGATCAAGGCTTGCGCCCCTTTACCAGTGTAATTGTTCAGGGTCTAGGACGCCCGCGCCAACCCAGCAGAGTAAACTAGTATTACTCGACCGCTGAGCAGCCGAGATTCCCCCACCCCAATCCCCAATCCAAACTCCCCAATCCCCAATCCAAAATCACACCTGGGCCATGGTTCTTTCCACCCGCCAGCCAATTAAAACCGATACCTGGGTCAAGGCCACCTGGGATGACTTTGTCGCTACCCTGGATGATCCCCGGTACGAAGAGGGGCAGGGCTACTTTGATCAGGGTTATATGAGGGTAGAAATGGCTCCATTGGGTTCTGGACACGGGCGACAAAACACCATCATTTCTCAACTGGTTGGCTTATTCGGTGCGCTTCAGAACCTACGGGTGGCTGGATTTACCAACTGCAGCTTTTACAAAGCTGGAGAGCGCGGCTGCCAGCCCGATATTGCTTTTTACGTTGGAGCTGGTTTTCAGCTGCCTCCGCAGGATAATTCACCGGTTGATGTGGATGTCTATGGGCCACCGACCCTGGCGATCGAAATCGGGGCCAGTTCCTTTAAAGATGATCTGGGGGCCAAACGACTGCTCTACGAACGGCTGGGGGTTTCAGAATATTGGGTGGTGGATGTGGCCAA
>JAIXUR010000083.1 GCA_027483425.1 Cyanobacteriota bacterium
AAGCAGATGATCTCAAGGCCTCCTTGATGTACGCATCAAGGAAGCTCAACCATCCGGTGCTGGTGGCATGACCATCTGGGTAGATGCTCAGCTATCGCCTGCAATTGCGACCTGGATAACAAACGCCCTCGGCCTTGAAGCCATTGCCCTGCGAGATCTCGGCCTCAGGGATGCAGAAGATCCTGGCATATTCGAAGCGGCGAGAGCACAGCAAGCCATAGTCATGACTAAAGACAGCGACTTTGTTGACCTGGTTGAGCGCCTTGGCCCACCGCCACAAATCATCTGGCTCACCTGTGGCAACACCTCCAATCTGCGGCTGCGCGAGATTTTAGGCACGATGCTGCCGAGAGCACTAGAACTTTTAGCATCCGGCGAAACGTTGGTAGAAATTAATGGCTAGAAGCGTTTCAACTCCTGATGAGGAGCTTTATCGCAGAGTCGATGGGGTGCTTCACTACCTTTGGGATCCGATTGGGGTAGCAGGTATACCAGAGGCACGGGATGAATACTATGGGTATCTGCCCCAGGTGTTTAACCTGCTGAAGGCCAATGCGGGAGCCGACGAGATTGCCGACTATTTGTTTGAGGTGGCAACGCGATCGATGGGGCTGGGCGGGCGACGCGATCGCGACCTGCAAACCGCCAAAATCCTCCTAGAGTGGAAAGCAGCGCTATCTGACCCCTAATGACCCCGAACGGAGGGTGTTGTGAACGATCGCCTTCAGTCCATCTTTGCCACCTATCAGCAGCACGGTCATCGCCAGTACGGCGAAACCGTCACCGAATTGCAGCACGCCCTGCAAACCGCCACCTTCGCCCGCCAATCCAACGAGCCCGATGCCGTCGTGGCCGCTGCCCTGCTCCACGACTTTGGCCACCTGCTCCACAGCGGCGGCGAAGACATTGCCGAGCAGGGCATCGATATGCGCCACGAAAACCTGGGGGCCAATCGCCTGGCCGCTTATTTCGGCCCGGCGATCGTCGAGCCCATTCGTCTGCACGTCCAGGCCAAGCGCTACCTGTGCTGGGCCGAACCGGCCTACCTAGACGGGCTATCCCCCGCCTCACGCCTGAGCCTACAGATCCAGGGTGGCCCCATGGATGCGGCAGAAGCCGCCCAGTTCCAGCGTCAGCCTCACCACGACATAGCCCTGCGCCTGCGGCGCTACGACGATATGGGCAAGGTTCCCGCCATGGCCACGCCCCCGCTAGAGGACTTTCGAGCCCTGCTGGAATCGTTTCTGGTGGGGTAGCGCGCCCTGAACCTTGCATTCCCCGGTCGCCTACAGTCCCCTCCAGTTCCTAACCAGACCGCAATTGTATAGTGCTGGCTAGAGAGCTGAGGGCACGGGAAGCTGACATAGCCAAATCTGGGACGCGATCGCCCCTCCAGGCAAGTTGGCTGCAGCTAGCCCTAACCAAAATGGCGATCGCCATAACGTTTTTGCCACGCGGCTGACTTTGTCTAAAGCCTCAGCTTAAAATCACAGAAAATCACGATTCCTGGGACGCTTACCCGCCATGCCTAGCACCATCACCCAGCAGAATGGGGTCTTGTCAGACGCAGCCTTTACCCGTCCAGGCAAAGGAGCCGAGTTGACCTGCTCAATTCTCGTGGTGGGGGGCTCGACGGCGGCCTACACCACCACCCTCGCCGCCCTGCGCCTGAACCTAGACGTCTGCCTGGTGCAACCCCACAAGGTCGTGGGGGGCCAGTTCACCGCCCAGGCCTTACCCGCCTCCGACGATGGCGACCTGCTCCAGACCAAGGCTGGCCTCTACACAGTAGATGGCGAAGAATATGCCATTTCAAAATCCCAGCGGGCCTTCCGCGATCGCCAGCGCGAGCTACAACCCGTAGGCGGCAAAAAAGTCCATAACCCCGGCGGCGGCTGGGTCAGTCCCCTGGCGACCAGCCCCGTAGTGGCGGCAACGGCCATGAATGAAGCGCTGCTGCCCTACCTACGCGACAGCCAAAGCCCAGCCACAACCCGCCGCCTCACCCTGATTCCCTTTGCCGAGCCCGCCCAGGTGCTCCTGGAGACCGTGAATGGACGCGCTACGGTGCGAGGCGTAGTCTGCCGCGACACCCAAACCGGCCATACCTTTACCGTCAAGGCCAAAGTCACCGTCGAAGCTACGGATCTAGGCGATCTGCTCGAAGTAGGCAACATTCCCTCCCGTGTCGGGCAAGAGGCCCGCCACGAAACCGACGAAGCCATTCTGCCCGAGGATGCCCGACCCCAGTGCCAGCAGTCCATCACCTTTGATGTGGTGGTCGAGCATACCCCGCGCGGCAAAGGAGCCCCGATCGGCAAGCCCAACGGGTTTGAAACCGAAGGGTGGATTGGCCTCCAAGAGTTCACCGGCACCTTTTGGACTAAGGCCAAGCCCGACCAATGGCAAAAGTGGGACTTTTTTAGCGACTTTGGTATTTTTCGCTATCGGCGACTGCTGAGGGCTCAGCCCCACGACAAAAAAGTTTCCCCTGGGGATGTGACCGTGCTCAACTGGGGCACCTCCAGCGAGCCCGATCGCGCCTTTTGCTGCGGCAACGACTACCGGTCGGGTCGGGTCGTGGGGGTCAGTCGCGAAGAACGGCAGCTGCACATTCAACGGGCGCGGCAGCGGGCCCAGGCCTACGTCCACTACCTGCAAACCCACGGGGCAGCCGATCTCAGGCCCAGGGGCGACCTCACCTGGACGAACGACGGCATTGCCCTAGAACCCTACATTCGCGAAGCCCGCCGGGGCATTGCCCTCACCACCATTCGCCATCAGGACGTCGCCGAGACCTTCTTCCCCGATCAGGCACGGGCCAGGTGTTTCGATGCGTCCGTCGGCATCGGCCAATATCACTACCTTGACCTCCACGGCAACGATGCCAAGGGCCACGTTAGCCCCCGAGGCAAAGACGTCATCGCCCTCCCCTTTAGCTTGCCCCTGGGGGCACTGGTGCCGCTGGATACCGATGGCCTAGTGCTGTCGGCCAAGAGCCTGGGCACCACCCACATCACCAACGCCGCCTATCGCATGCACCCCATGGAGTGGGCCATCGGCGAAGCCAGCGGCTTTCTGGCCGCGTTTGCGGTGTGGACCGGGTTAACTCCCGCCCAACTGGCTACCGAAGAAAAACACATTCGCAAAATTCAGGGCTTTATGGCCCGCAACGGCATCCCCATCTTTTGGTTCAACGACATCAGCCACGATGACCTCGACTTTGAGGCCATCCAGGTGCTGGCGGCTGCGGCGATTGTGCGCAGCGACGATCCCCGCAGTCTGAGCTTTAAGCCCTACGCCCCCGTCAGCCGGGCCGTGGTCGCCACGGCCCTGGTCAACGCGCTCAAGCTGCCCACCCGGCTCCCCGAGCAGGCCACCTTTGTCGACGTGGCCCCTGGCAAGCACTGGGCCCACATACCCATCGAAACCCTCTCCGCCCACGGCATGATTGCCGGGGTCAGCAAAGACCGCTTCGCCCCCGATACCCCCATTACCCGCGAACAGCTCTCGCTGTTGGTCAAACGGGCGATGCCCGAGGTCTACGACAAAGCCTTTGCTCGCACCCCCATCGATCGCCAAAACCTGCAACGCCGCGAACTCTCCCGCGTGCTCTACGAGGTGCTCAAGGGGCGACTGGGCATTTAGGCAGCAGCCAAGAACCCAGGGGTTTTGGAAACCCCTGGGTTCTGAATCGATTGACTCCCAAACAAGACCTACAGCAGCGTCAGCAGGTAGATCAGGCTAAACAGCACGATCCACACCACATCAACGAAGTGCCAGTAGATCTCGGCCATCTCGGGGCCGGTGTGGGTCATGTCGCTGTAGTGGTCGGCGCGGCGCGATCGCCACAGCACTCCCAAAATTAGCACCAGCCCAATAAAGACGTGCAACCCGTGAAAGCCCGTCAGTAGGTAAAAGCAGTTGCTAAACAGGTTGGTCTTCAGGCCGTAGCCCAAGTGCATATACTCATACACCTGGCCCGCGAGAAATATGGCACCCATGGCGGCAGTAATGCCAAACCACCTGCGCAGCCCCGCCAGATCATTCTTTTTAATCGCCTTGGTGCCCAGGTTAATCACCAAACTGCTCGACACCAGAATCAGGGTATTCACCGCCGGCAGCAGCAGCTCCACCTCAGTCTCCTTCGGTGGCCACTCAGCCTTGCTGCCCCAAAACACCAGAAACACGGCAAAAAAGCCCGCAAACATCAAAAACTCTGAGCAGAGGAAGGTGATCAAGCCGAGCACCCGCAAATCCTGGTGCTCTTCGTGGGCTGCCACCGCATGGCCAGTGACAACAGGGGTGGAATCTACAGTGCCTTGCATAGGGTATCCAGGGGGTAAAGGATCGGTGAGAAGGTAGTAGCCATAGCTGGAGAGATTTGGCCGGATGGTGGGCCGTGCCCACCCTACTTCGGTACCAGGGCCTCCTCGGCATCCTCCGCCGTGGGATCAAAGCCATAGTCATAGGGGCCGTGGGTCAACACCGGCAGCACTTCCCAGTTTTCAATGATCGGCGGCGAGTCCGTCGTCCATTCCAGGGTCAGAGCATTCCAGGGGTTAGGCCCAGCTTTTTGGCCAGCCATCCAGCTCCAGATCACGTTGATATAGAAGGGGATCACCGACACCGCCAGAATATAGGATCCCACCGTTACCAGCTGATTCAGACTCGTAAACTGGGGGTCGTACATGGCCACCCGCCGGGGCATCCCCTGCATACCCAGGGAGTGCATGGGGGTAAAGGTGAGAATGGTGCCAATGAAGGTCAGCACAAAGTGCACCTTGCCCAGGGGCTCGTTCAGCATGCGTCCGGTCATTTTGGGGAACCAGTGGTAGATTCCCGCATAGATGCCAAACACTGAGCCACCAAACAGCACATAGTGGAAGTGGCCCACCACGTAGTAGGTGTCGTGCACGTGAATGTCGAAGGGGGCCGCACCCAGGGTAACGCCGCTCAGGCCGCCAAAGACAAACATCGACAGCAGGCCCACCGCAAACAGCATGGCGGTGGTGTAGCGAATTTTGCCGCCCCACAGGGTCGCCACCCAGCTGAAGATCTTAACGCCCGTAGGTACCGCCACAATCAGGGTGGAGATCGTGAAGAAAATACGCATCCAGGGGGCCGTGCCGCTGGTGAACATGTGGTGCACCCACACAAACAGGCCCACCAGGCAAATGGCCATGGACGAATAGGCGATCGCCTTGTAGCCAAAAATTGGCTTGCGGGCGTGCACCGGAATCACCTCCGACATAATGCCGAAGATGGGCAAAATCATCAGATACACCGCTGGGTGCGAGTAAAACCAGAACAGGTGCTGGTACACCACCACGTTGCCCCCCGCATCGGGCTTAAAGAACGAGGTACCAAAGTTAATGTCGAACAACAATAAAACCATCGCGGCCGCCAACACCGGGGTGGCAAACAGCGCCAGCAGAGACGTGGCCACCATGGCCCAGCAAAAGAGCGGCATCTGATCCCAGGCCATGCTGGGCACCCGCATCTTCCAGATCGTGACCAAAAAGTTCACCGATCCCAAAATTGATGAGGAACCCACCATAACAATGGCCAAACACCACAGGGTTTGGGGCAGGTTGGCGGTGATCTCGCTCAGGGGCGGGTAGGAGGTCCACCCCGACTGGGCACCACCCCCGACAAAAAAGCTACCGACCAGCAGCGCGCCCGCCGGAGGGTTAAGCCAAAAGGCCAGGGCATTGAGCTTCGGAAACGCCATATCCCGCGCCCCGATCATCAGCGGAATCAGGTAGTTGCCAAAGCCACCAATTGCCGCAGGCACGATCCACAGAAAGATCATGATCGTGCCGTGGTTGGTCAAAAAGGCGTTGTACAGCTCAGGGGTGAGAAAGTCAGAGTCGGGGGTAGCCAGCTCGGTGCGCATCAGCACCGCCATGAACCCACCCACCAGGTAAAACAAAAACGAGGTCACCAGGTACTGAATGCCAATGACCTTGTGATCCACGTTGAAGGTGAAGTAGTCGTACCACTTCCACTTATCAGGATGGCCGTGGCCACCCTGAACGCCGCTGGGAGTCAAAATATCTGCTTGAGCCATGAATAGATTGCTAATAAACGGCTATAAAAACGGAGCGGAATCGCCAGACTACAGGGCTTGCGACCTTGGGGTCTAGGGGGTGCTGTGGCTGATCATTTGAGCAATTTGCACCGGAGCAGTAGCTAAGTCTGGGGCCATTCCGGCCAGGTATTCAGCATCGGTGTGACCGAGGGGATGAGCCACCGTCGCCGCCGGAGTCGCCTCGGCCACCCGACTGGCAACCCAGTCGGTGTACTCGTCCACAGAGTGCACAATCACCTGGGTGCGCATGCCGCCGTGGTAGGCCCCGCACAGCTCGGCACAGACCACCGGGTAGGTGCCCTCTCGGGTAGCCACAAAGCGCAGTTCGGCCGCTTCTCCGGGCAGTGCGTCTTGCTTCAGGCGAAACTGTGGCACCCAAAAGGAGTGGATCACATCTTGAGCCTCAATGATCAGCTGTACATCCTGGCCCACGGGTACGTGGAGTTCACCATCGACAATGCCAGTGCCGGGGTAGCGAAAGATCCAGGCGTACTGCATACCCGTTACGTTGACCGTCAAGTCGGGCGGGTTGCCCGAACCTCGGGAGCTGGCCCCAAAGCCGTAGACCTGAACCTTGGAGTCCATCCCGCCATCTTCGCCCGCCTGGGCCAGCAAGGGATCAATATCCACCACCGACGGCTGGGGTGCCATCGCCACCATGGTGCCATGGCCGTGGTGGCCACCGGGCGAAAAGCCCCCCATTTCCTGAAACACCACCACGCTGTACAGCCCCAGACCGACCACAATGACCG
>JAIXUR010000553.1 GCA_027483425.1 Cyanobacteriota bacterium
CCCAAGGCCATGGTCGACGAACGAGGATTGAGCCAAATCTCCGATCCTGCCCAAATCGAAGCCATGATCGACGAGGTGCTCGCCGCCAATCCTGAGGAACTGGCGGCCTACCGAGGCGGCAAGAAGAAGCTACAGGGCTTTTTTGTCGGCCAGTTGATGAAGCACAGCGGGGGTAGAGTGGATCCAAAACTCAGCAACCAGATCCTAAGCCAGAAGTTAAATTCATGATCTTTGTGGAATCCATTGAGGAAAGTCAATAAGGGGTATCACCCCCTGTGCATTTTTTGAGTTAACATGATACAAGATGCACCCTGATGGTAGGGAGAGCTGTTTCGGCTCTCCTTTTTTTTATTTCTACAACCTGGGCTGGTAGCAAGCTAAAGCTTGGCGGCTACTCATACCAAACCCTATCTGTATACCCCCGGTTGGGAGGGGCATTGCACTGCACTGCTCCCTACGAGGTATCGGTTTCGAATCGGGATTGTGTGACTCGGATTTGGTATCAGGTCTCGAAGTCGAGGGAGATGGCCCTGTCGCCGCCCTGTCGCCGCCACACAACTTTGAGGATTACTCACTCAAGCAACATTGACCTGTAGCTGCGCTTCTAGGGGCTCGTTGGCGTCAACCCAGAGGATTGAGCTGACGCCACTGTCCGGGTTGACTGCCCTAGGGACACTGCCCCACACCACCTGACGACTACCGGCGGGCAGGTCAACCGGCGGAGCCCCCGCCGCTGTGAGCCAAATCGTGGCCCTCTGGGGTAGGGGGGTGGAGCCCTGGGTTGTGGGGGCAACCTCTACCCCGGCCAGGGCATGCATCACCCGAGGGGTCTCTCGCAATACATGATCTTGAGCTGAATCATTAGCCTGGGGCAGCCACAGGGCGGCGGCAAACCCCTGCTTCAGGGCGTAGGTGTACAGCGAGGCCGCGGCTACCACCGCCTGTTCAAAACTGGTCGTATTCCAGCGGACTAGGGTATTGAGGGCAATGACCACCTCTCGATTGTTGGCCATGGTTTCGAGCTCACGCACCCGCAGTTCGCCGTAGCGGGCGCTGGTGCGCCAGTGGATCAGCCGGGTGGGATCGCCCCAGCGGTAGGGACGCAGCGATCGCGTCACCCCCTGACTATCGGCCTGGGCCAAGGGGCTATATCGCCAGTTTTGGCCGTGGCGTGGCCCAACGGTATCTAGGAGCGGGCAGCGCTGGAGGGGCAACACCTGGGGGTACACGACCGCCACAGCAGGGGCCTCCGTCGAGCGACGGCACCAAAATAGACCCAGGGGTGCGGCGGTGCGCAGGTCTACCCGTGACCAGCGGTAAATGCCTCGGTGGGAGGTCGGCATCTGGTACTGCCAGCGGTGGGTTTGTCCTGGAGGCAAGGTGCCCACCGCCGTGACCGGTATTGGCCCCAGCCCAGAATCCACCGAGTCCATGATTTGAAACAGACCTTTGGCCTGACGTTGGGGGTTACTCACCTGGAGTTCGACCTCAAGGGGCACCCCAGCGGTCACCGGTTGTACGGGCGATCGCGTGACCACCAACCCCTGAAGATGGCGTGGAGGCAATAGAGCCGCCACCATGAGTAGGGCCAGCATCACGCCGCTAATCACGTACAGCCAGCCCGCCAGGGTATTCGTCGCCGCCGCAAAAAAGAACAGTGCCAGGCCCAACAACATCCAGCCCACGTAGGCTGGATTGACCCAGTGATGTTCTAACCATCCGGTGAAGCGCGCCGCAAATTTCATTAGATTGCCCTATCCTAACCAGTAGAGCATACCCAAATAGCAAGATCCTAGAGAATAAAGACCATGGAGACGCTCAATACAATCTTGCCGTTGATCGGCTCCCTGGCTGGGGTTCTTTTGACCGGGATGATTGGGGTTGCCACCTATTCGTGGCAAGAAAAGGCCAAGCGCCAAACGGAGCTCACGGAGCGGAGACAGAAACTTTACGAAGACCTGAATGGAGCCTTGTTTGGGCTGATCTTGGCTAAGACCCGAGCGGATCGCCGCCGCATTCTTGCTGACATCGAGAAAGGATGGCTGTTTGCCTCCGATCAGGTCTTGGCGGCTCTCTTTACCTATATGGAGATCTACGATCGCCACTGGGTCAGTGCTGGAGGAGAGATCCAAACCCTGATTCAGACCGATGAAAAGGTCAGGCGAGATATTGAATCCGCCATGGCCGACATTTTTTTAGCCATGCGTCGGGATCTGCGCTCGACCCAAGTCTCAGAGTCCCTAGCTCGAGACTACATGCACTTCTATCAATGCGGCATGTTGGCCACTGACCGGGAAGCCCCTCAGCTTGTGCCCTGAGGGTTAGGCCCAACCCATCAGAGATACGACGTCAATGATGGCTAGATAAAGTCTAGCCATCATTGACCTTCCCGTCATGACCATGGAGCGATTAACGCTTAGCCAACTTCTTAGACATCTTGCGCAGGCGAATCGACTCTGGGGTAACTTCCACCAGTTCGTCGGAGCTAATATACTCGAGGGCACGCTCCAAGCTCATGTCGATGGGGGTTTGCAGCTGTACCAGTTCGTCGCCCCCGGCGGCGCGGTGGTTGGTTAGCTGTTTGGCCTTGCAGATATTCAGTTCAAGATCCTGGTTGCGGTTGTGCTCGCCCACCACCATGCCTTTGTAGACCTTGGTGCCAGGGGTGATGAAGAACACGCCCCGATCTTCGGCGTTCTTGAGGGAGTAGAAGGTGGCTACCCCTTCCTCAAAGGAAATCAGAACGCCGTTGCGGCGAGCCTCAATGTCGCCACAGAGGGGGCGATAGTCGAGGAAGCTGTGGTTCATGATGCCTTCCCCTCGGGTTAGGCGCATAAACTCACCCCGGAAGCCGATCAGACCACGGGCCGGAATGACAAATTCTAGGGTGGCCCGGCCATCGCCCATGATCCGCATATCCTGCATTTCTCCCCGGCGCTGCCCGATTCGCTCCATGGATCCGCCCACGCCCTCTTCAGGCACATCTAGCACCAGCAGTTCATAGGGTTCGCAGGGCTGGCCATTCACTTCGCGGTAGATTACCTGGGGCTGGGAAACCTGAAACTCATAGCCTTCACGACGCATGGTCTCGATCAAAATGCCCAGGTGAAGTTCACCTCGGCCCGAGACGGCAAAGCGATCGGGGGAGTCGGTGGGTTCTACCCGCAGGGCTACGTTGGTCTCTAGCTCGCGCATGAGGCGATCGCGGAGTTGCCGCGAGGTGACAAACTTGCCCTCCTGGCCCGCAAAGGGCGAGTCGTTGACCACAAAGGTCATTTGCAGGGTGGGCTCGTCTACCTTAATCAACGGCAGCGCCATGGGGGTGATGGGGCAGGTAATGGTCTCTCCGATGTTGGCATCGGCAAACCCGGCCACGGCCACGATGTTACCCGCCGAAGCCTGCTCAATCTCGATGCGGCGCAGCCCCTCAAAGCCCAGGAGCTTAGAAATTCTCGACTTGACGAGGCTGCCATCTTCTTTGACTAGGACGGCTTGTTGCCCCGCCTTGATCACCCCGTTGTGGATTTTGCCGATTACGATGCGGCCCAGGTACTCGGAGTAGTCAAGGGTCGTGACCTGGATCTGGAGGGGCTTCTCGGGATCCCCAACCGGTGGCGCGACATGGTCCAGGATCGCTTCAAACATAGGTTTCATGTCTACGCCCTCGTCTTCGAGTTTGTTTTTGGCGTAGCCCCCTAGCCCCGAGGCGAACAGGTAGGGAAACTCGCACTGATCGTCGTCGGCACCGAGCTCAATGAAGAGATCGAGCACTTTATCGACGGCCCCGTGGGGTTCGGCGTGGGTGCGGTCAATCTTGTTGACGACCACAATGGGGCGCAGACCCTTTTCTAGGGCTTTTTTGAGCACAAACCGAGTTTGGGGCATGGGGCCTTCGTTGGCATCCACGATCAAGATGCAGCCGTCTACCATCCCTAACACCCGCTCGACCTCACCGCCGAAGTCGGCGTGACCGGGGGTATCAATAATGTTGATCAGGGTATCGTGGTACTGAACTGCGGTGTTCTTCGACAAAATGGTGATGCCGCGCTCGCGCTCTAGGTCGTTAGAGTCCATGACGCAGTCGGGCACGTCTTCCCCTTCACGAAAAATGCCGGACTGCCTGAGCAGGGCATCTACCAGAGTGGTTTTGCCGTGGTCAACGTGGGCAATAATTGCAACGTTGCGAATGGGGATCGTCATGACTGTATAAAACCTGGGCGACAATATGCGGGCACCGAAACTACCCCCGAGCGCTAAAGGTTAGGAAGCTCAAGACAAGTTCCGAATATGCAAAAATACTTAACAATTGTAGCTTACCAAGCAGACCGTTGACGAAAGCGGTTGGTCTAAATTTAGCTTTCTGAAAGTGGATACCGCGCTTCCAGGATGGCCATCATCTGAAACCAGCAGGAACTCATACCAACGCTATGCTCCAATTACCTGCGCCTTGACCGACGTGGTTGAGTTTAAGTTTCACCTGGCCCGCCTGACCCCAAACCCCTGAGCTACAGTGGACGGCACCCGCTTAAAGCTCACCTGCTCATTGCCTGGGTTGTAGAGTGCGCATGGGGGCGAGGCTGTTATAGCTGAATTTCTGAGGCGGGCTGAGGTTTGCCAAACAGGTAGCCTTGGCCAAACTCACACTCCAGCGCTTGTAGATACTGGAGTTGTTCTAAGGTTTCGACGCCTTCGGCAACCACGGGCAGCGATAGCTGACTGCTGAGGGCAATGATGGTATTGATCACCTGGTGGTTGCGGTTGTTGGTTTGAATCTGTTGCACGAAGGAGCGATCGATTTTTAAAGTGTCGATGGGAAAGCGATGCAGGTATGCCAGGGAGGAATAGCCGGTGCCAAAGTCATCTAGGCTGATTTGAATCTGGCGCGATCGCAGTTGTTCCATCACCTCGATCGCCGCTTCAGCGTTTTGCATTAGGGCGCTTTCGGTAATTTCCAGCTTGAGACAGGCCGGATTCACCCCGGTGGTGGCCAGAATCTGGTCAATGTCGGCCAGCAGGGTAGGGCTGTCAAACTGTCGCACCGAGAGATTGACGCTCACCGTCAAGTCGGGGGCACCCTGCAGGTGCCAGCTCCGCAGTTGCTCGCAGGCCTGCCGCAACACCACCAGCCCCACCTGCACCACCAGCCCGGTCTCTTCCATACAGGGGATAAATTCCCCCGGCGACACCAACTGCCGTTTGGGGTGCTGCCAACGCACTAGGGCTTCAAAGCCGACTACCTGGCCGGTGGCCAGCCGGACAATCGGTTGATAGTAGGTAACAAATTCCTGATGCTCTAAGGCCCGTTGCAGATCGGTTTCCAAGGCAAGACGACGGCGGGTAGCGATGGTCAACTGGGCATCAAACACTTGGTAGCTGCCCTTGCCCTGCTGCTTAGCCCGATGCATGGCGGTATCTGCCGCCTGGAGCAGGATTTCTGGCTGGGCTGTGGCGGCATCGGCCAGCGCTACCCCCATACAGACCGAGACAAAAAAGTCACAGTTGGCTACTCGAAAGGGTTTGGCAAAGCTTTCAAATACAGCTTGGGTCCAGCTTTCTAGCATGGCTGGGTGATCCAGGTGATGCAAGAGAAAGCAAAACTCATCCCCCCCCATCCGAGCCAATATATCCCCAGGGCGCAGCTGCTGCTGTAGGCGCTGGGCAATGGCTTTGAGTAAGTCATTGCCGACTTCATAGCCAAAGGCCCCATTCACCAACTTAAAGTGGTCGCAGTCTAAATGGGCTAGGGCAACTCCATGGGGAGGGATAGGGGCCGCGATCGCAATCTCTTCGGCCTCTGCTTCAGCTCTATCTGCAGACTGCAACGCCACCGCCGCCGCTTGCAATAACCGGGTGCGACTGGGCAGCTGGGTCAGGGCATCCTTGTCAATCATCGCCTGGAGTTGGGCGGTGCGTTGCTGCACTAAGATCTCAAGCTCAGCGTTGAAGGTCGCTAGTTGCTGGTATTGCTGGCGAATACGCAGCATGGAGTGAACTCGGGCCACCAGTTCTACCCGATTGATGGGCTTGGTGACAAAGTCATCGGCCCCGGCCTCCAGGCAGCGGCTGAGATCCTGCTTGGAGTCGAGGGCCGTCACCATAATGATGGGTATCCCGCGCCCCTCGGGCAGGGCTTTGACTTGCCGACACACCGCCATGCCGTCGATCCCAGGCATCATCACATCCAGCAAAATCAGATCGGGCTGCACGGTGTTGAGGCAGTCTAGGGCCGTCTGTCCACTAGCCACGTAGTACAGAGCGTAGCCCTGATCGCTGAGCAAGGCCTCAATAACATCGAAATTATCGGGGTTATCATCCACCACCAGGAGGGTGGGAGGTGTAGGGAGAGGTAAGGCCATGGGGGTGAACTGAGTGGGAGGGGTGGGTTATTTGGGTGTCGGGTTTCAGGAATTTGGAATGGTGGGGGGATGATCCGCCAGGATGAGCGTCTGGATCAGATCGACCAGTTGCTTCAGCCTAACCGGCTTACTCAAATATTCGGTCGCACCAGCGGCCAGGCAGCGATCGCGATCGCCGGGCATGGCCAATGAGGTCAGGGCGATCACGGGCACCTTCGCCACCTGGGGAATGCGGCGCAGCTGGCCGATTGCCTCCAGGCCATCCATCCCTGGCATTTGGATATCCATCAAAATCAGATCGGGCGTTAGGTGCTGGAGGCGGTCAATGGCTTCCTGGCCGTTGTGGGCGATGTCAACCCGATAGCCTTTGGCCTCTAGATAGCTCACCATGGTGCTGATGTTGGCTTCATTGTCTTCGGCCAGCAAAATCAGCGGGGCGGAGGCGGGGGCGGGGATGGTCGCCGTTGTTGGTGAGGGTGCCTCAGGGGCGGCGGCAGAAGGTGGGGATGGGGCCGGGGGCAATGGGATCGCCTCTCCGTAGGGAAGATCAACGGTAAAACAGCTGCCTACCCCCACGGTACTGGTGAGGTCGACTTGGCCCCCGTGGAGCTCCACAATGCGCTTGACCAGGGCCAACCCCAACCCGGTGCCCTGGTACTGCCGGTTGAGGGCGCTGTCTACCTGCACAAAGGGTTGAAACAGGCGCTGCTGCTCTGTGGGGGGAATGCCAATACCGGTGTCGGTCACCGCAAACCGTAGGTAGGGGGGCTCCAGGCTGGACGGCGAGGGCGCTAGGGGGATGACCTCGAGGGTGATTCGCCCCCCCTCGGAGGTAAATTTCACCGCGTTGCTGAGCAGATTGATCAGCACCTGCCGGATCCGTCGTTCATCTAAAGTTAGGGTTGGTAAATCGGTGGGCAGATTAACGGTGAGTTGAATACGCTTTTTCAGGGCGGGCTGCTTAACGAAGGCAAGGCTGGAGTGGCAGAGAGGGGCGATCGCTGTGGGAGTAACGTTGAGCTCCATTTGACCGGCTTCAATCTTGGCTACATCTAGCACATCGTTGATGAGCTCTAGCAGGTGTGAGCCGCTGCGCTCAACGGTTTTAATCGCTTTAAGTTGTTGGGCGTTGACTGCGCCAAATACGTCCTCCTCTTGCAGTGCCTCAGTCAAACCCAGGATGGCGTTGAGGGGGGTGCGCAGTTCGTGGCTCATGTTGGCCAAAAATTCATCCTTGAGGTGGGTGGCCCGGAGCAGCTCCTGATTTGTGAGGGTCAGCTGCATCTGGGCCTGCTCCCGCTCTTGCAATTCCTGCTGCAGTTGTTCAAACAGATGGGCCTGCTGAATAGCGATCGCCAGTTGGTTGGCAATCTGCTGCAACAGCTGGGCTTCGTCCGGTTGCCAGACGCGGCGGGTGCGACAGGCATGAACCACCAGCACGCCCCACAGCTTGTTATAGCCTTGGGGAGACACCCAGCGATGGGCCTCGGTGTCGCGCAGCTCTTGGAGAATGGGGGCGACAATTTTGGATTGGATCTGTCCGGCTTGGGAATACTCCACTAAACAATCCGTCCAGCTGTCATCCATCACATCGGGCACAATCCGGGGTCGCCCCTGCCAATAGCGTTCGAGGATGTCCTGGGACCAGGTTTCATCCTCCCATTGCATGGCCTTGAGGGGGGGAAGGTCGGGGGCGACGGCTTCTTCGACAATGTGGCTGTGGCCGTCGTGGCAAACCTGAAACACAATCACCCGATCACTATGCAAAAGCTCCTGCACCTGCTGGGTGACGATCGCCAAAATCTCTGGCAAATCCAGAGACTGCCGAATCTGTTGCAGAATGAGCTCTAGGGCCGTTTGCTGCCGCAGTTGCTGGGTGATAGTGGCCTCTGCCCGCCAGCGTTCCTGCAACTCGGACTGGAGCTGCTCGTAGAGAATGGCCTGCTGAATCGCAATGGCTAACTGGTTGGCCAGTTGTTGCCCCAGGTCAATTTCAGACTGGTGCCAATGGCGAGGGGCATCACACTGATGAATGCACAGCAGCCCCCATAGCTGGTGGTTACTGTGCAACGGCATCACCAAGTGGGCCTGCACCTGAAACTGGGCCAGAACGTCGATATGGCAAGACGTGAGACCATTGCTGTAGATGTCGTCTATCACGTGGTAGCGCCCTTGGGCATAGAGATTGACGTAGTTTTCGCCAAAGCAGTGGTCATGGACGCGGATAGCCACCACCGAGGGAAAGCCAGTCACCACCGACTCCGCCACAAATTCGCCATCGTCATAGCCAGAGTCAGGATAGAACTTGAAAATGCCCGCCCGATCGGCCCGGAGGCAGGTGCGAATTTCGTCACAGGCGGTGTCAAAGATGGTCTGCAGGTCAAGGGATTCTCGAATGCGCTGGGTGATTTCCCGCAGGACGGTTTCTCGCTCGGCCTGCTGGCGAATAATTTCTTCACTGCGTTTGCGCCCAGTAATATCTTCCGCAATGCCGGCTAGACGATAAATCTGGCCCTGGGCATTGCGGATGGGGAAGGCCCGATCGCGAATCCAGCGCTGGGTGCCATCGGGGCGAATAATCCGATATTCTTCGTCGTAGGTGCCCTCGCTTTGTTTGGGAATAGCGGCTAATACCTGCTCCCGGTCGTCGGCATGGATCATCTCAAGCCAGGCATCGGGGGTAACATAGAGCTCGGTGCAGGGGCGGCCCCAAATCCGCTCATAGGCGGGGCTGACGTAGACCCGATCGGTGCGATTGAGATGCAAGATCCAAAAAACTGCATCGACCACTTCGGCCAGTTGACGAAACTTTTCTTCACTTTCTCGCAGGGCATCTTCCGATTGCTTGCGATCGCTGATATCCTGGCAAACACAAATTAGCAGGTTGTCTGCCGAAAGTGTCAGCGACAACTGCTGTGGGAAGGTTGTGCCATCCTTACGGGTAGCCGTGACTTCACCCTGCCAAGACTTTTGGGCTCGCAAAGCTGGAAATATTTCCCGATCGAATTGCTCTAGCTGCTCAGGGGAATACAACATTCGCCAACTTTGACCGATCAGTTCTCCTGTCTGCTCATAGCCAAACATCTTGACATGGGAGGAGTTGACATACAGATAGCGCTCATCCTCAAGAATAGCGATGCCGTTGACGGCTGCTTCGATCGCGGCTAACTGGCGCTGTAAGGAAATTTCGACATTTCTACGTTCGGTAATATCCTGGTAGGTGCCCAAAACACCTACCACCTCCCCCGCTAAGTTACGCAGGGGTAATTTGTTGGTTTCTAACCAGATTGCTGTCCCATCCTGCTGGTGTTGGGGTTCGATGATGCCGAGTTTTGCCTCGCCACTCTCCATGACGATGCGATCGTCGGCTCGATAGGCTTCTGTCTCGGTCACATCCCAGGGCATATCGAAATCGGTTTTGCCCACCAACTCTGAAACGGAACGAAGGGAGGCATCGTGGAGAAAGCGTTGGTTTGCTCCTAGATACTTGGAGTTTCGATCTTTCCAAAACACCGAGAGGGGCACAGTGTTCAAGATGGTTTGCAGAAATTTTTCGGATTCTTGCAGAGCGGTTTCGTAGCGTTTGCGATCGCTAATATCGATCACCACACAGACGCAACTTCCCTCCTCATGAGACAGCATCGCCGCCCCAATCAGCACCGGCACAATATGCCCATCTTTGTGGCGGTAGGCTTTCTCCCAGGGGGTGAGCGCATCATGGTTCTGAAGGTGGGCGATCGCCTCCTGATCTATGGCCTGATACTCTGGGGGCGTCAACTCCTCCCAGTTGAGGCAACAGCCCGACTCTAGATCTTGGTGCTTGTAGCCCAGCATGGTCAAAAAGTAATCGTTGGCATCGGTGATGCGGCCACTAAAGTCGGCAAACACCATTCCCACCACGTTGGACTCAAACACCCGCCGAAAGAGGATTTCGCTCTCCCGGAGCGCCTGCTCTATTTGCAGGCGTTCCCGAAGATCGTGGAAGATGCCCTGGATGATGTTTTCCCCGTCCACCTCAATCACCGAGCTCGTGATGTCCACGGGCACCCGCTGCCCATCCTGCCGCAGGATCTCAAGGTTTAAAGCCTCTAACCGTCCCTCTTGGGCCAAGGTGCCAAAGGCTTCTACCACGTTAGGTAAGATTTCTGGTGGGTGAAGTTGGGTGAAGTGCATTCCCACCAGGTCGTGGTGATCGTACCCCATCAGCTCCCCGGCTTGGGGGTTGACCTCAATCAGGTATCCCTCGAGATTGGCCAGTAGAATGGCATCGCTGGCCCCTTCCATCAGGGCGCGGTAGCGGGTTTCTCGCCGCCGTAGCTCTTGCTCTGCTGCTTTTTTGGCCGTGACATCTCGAAAGATAGCGCGGGTGGAGAGGGTCTGTTGGCGACCGTCGGCACGGCCCCCCCCGCGACAGTTGATGCTGCCTTCCACCAGCACTGTTTGCCCCAACTTACTAACAAACGTTAATTCAACCTGTTCCACATTGGTGAGCGTTCCGGCCCGCATCTGCTCCATCATGTGCTGGCAGTGGGTAATGCAGTCAGGGGCTAAAACATCGAAGACGATCAACTGCTCGACTTCGGCAGCCGTGTAGCCCAAACTGTCTCGCCAGGCCTCATTCACAAACTCAAACCGCCCGGTGTCAATGTCTACTATCTGGATCAGATCGTTGGCATTGTCCAAAAAGTCTTGCAGGAGAGTTTCCCGTTCGGCCAAGGCTGCGGTGCGTTCTAGGACCCGAGATTCCAACTCCCTATTGAGCTGTTCTAGGGCTTGCGCTGTCATCAATCGTTCGAGTTCTGCCCCCGCCCGAGCGGCGAAAATAGTGAGCAGGGTTTTGGCCCAGTCTGGGTCAGTTAAGGGGGCATCATGGAGAATGCAGAGATTGCCAATGGGATCTCCTGCCGCATTTTCCAGCCTAACCCCTAGATAGCTGTCTACCTGTAAGTCCGCAAATAGGGCATTGCCAGGGTACAGCGCTTGAACACCCGTAGGATGGCAACAACTTCCGGTTTGGAGCGATTTGGAGCAACAGGGGAGTTCATCGTAGGGCAGAAACAGAGGGGGGGAAAGTTCGCCATCGGCAAAAAATGCCAAGACTTGAAAGCCCTCTGGCATTGCTTGATCAATCGAGGCATAACGAACGCCTAGGGCGGCGGAAATATGGCGCACTAGGGCGGGGAAGAAGGCTTCCCCCGTTACGGCGGCAGTCCCTTCGATCACTTGACGAAGAGCAGCTTCGGCCCGATCGCGGTGAATTTCCGCTTCTTGCTGTTGGGTAATATCCTGCACTGTGCCCTGAGAAATTAGGGGGGCACCGTCAGCACTGTAGGTGGTTTCGCACTGCTCGCGCAGATACTTGATTCGACCATCGGCCATTTGCAGGCGATGCACCAGGCAGTAAGGTTGGTGATCGCGCAGATGCTTCGCATAGGCTTCGTCAACGAAGGTGCGATCGTCGGGATGCACCAAATCTAGAAAGGCTGCGTAGGAGGCCCCAAATTGCTGCGCATCGATCTCGAAGATGCGAAAAACTTCCTTTGACCAGTAGAGTGTGTTGTGCTGGAGATCCAGTTCCCAATTGCCGATATGGGCAAGACGCTGGGCTTCTTGCAGACGCTTTTTGCTCTGGCGCAGTTGCCGCTCCGCTTGTTGGCGCTCTTGCAGTTCGGACTGCAAGAGCGTATGGGTGGAGGCCTGCTGGAGGGCGATCGCCAACTGCAGGGAGATCGATCGCACAAGCTCAACCTCCGCCGGTTGCCACTCGCGGGGCTGCATCTCGGTCACATTCAGCAGGCCCCAAAGTTCATCTCCACAGAGCAAGGGCACCAAAATTTTGGCTCGGGTCTGGAGCCGAATCAGCATGTCGCGGTGGCAGTCCGACATCTCGATGGTGTAGATATCTGACACCACCCGTATCCGTCCCTGGCGGTAGACCTCCGCTTGGGTTTGCAGAAAGCAAGTTTCGGCAATGCGATCGCCCATGAGGGAGAGGTCGGCATCGGTGGACTCGGCCACCACTACGGTGGCCCAATCGGCCTCAAACCGCCAAATGTTGA
>JAIXUR010000456.1 GCA_027483425.1 Cyanobacteriota bacterium
CCCTGTAGTCGCCAACAGGTGCTCACCCAGATGGTCTACAGCTTGTTTGGCCACCAGGCTCGTCCCCTGGTGCCGGGCTGGGTCAATCTGCTAGAGCAAGATTTGATCCAATCGGTCTCGCCCCACTCGCTGCTCAAGCGGGCCAGCCTCTGCCCCGGCAGCGTAGCGGTACCCCTGCTGGTGTGCGGTGGCCAGGACGATGCGGTGGTCACCCCCACCCAGATTAGAGGCTGGCAACCCTGGCTCAAACCGGGCGATCGCCTGGCGCTGTGCCCCGGTCGGCACTTCTTTCACGCCAGTCATCCACAGCCGGTAATCAGCCAAATTTTGAGCTTTTGGGGCTCTACTAGCCCTTTACTCATTGCCCCTCAGCATCTAGAACCGGTTCTTTAGCCTGGCGCGACCCTGGTCCAGGGCTAAACGGCGGCAACCGCAGGTCTTTCGGTCCTGATCAGACGCCCATCTTCCATGTGAATAATACGGTGGGCAATGTCGAGAATGCGGTTGTCGTGGGTGACCAACAGAATAGTGCAGCGTTGCTCCTGGGCCAGGCGCTGCATGAGCTGTACCACGTCACGGCCCGACTGGCTGTCGAGGGCCGCCGTGGGCTCATCGGCCAGAATCAGCTGAGGCTGGGTGACCAGGGCGCGGGCGATCGCAACCCGCTGCTTTTGCCCACCGGATAAATTCTCGGGGCGATAGTTAATCCGGTGCCCGAGGCCCACGGCGTCTAGCATCGCTGTGGAGAGTTGGGTGCGTTCGTCGTAGCTCAGGGATGGCCGCAGGCGCAGGGCCATGCGCACATTTTCCTGGGCGGTGAGGCAATCGAGTAAGTTATGGGCTTGAAAAATATAGCCAATGCGGCTGCGCAGGTCTACGAGCTGTCTTTTGGTCGCCCCCAGCAGCTCTTGATCGAGAATGCGAAGACTGCCCTGCTGGGCCGATCGCAGACCGCCCATGAGACTCAGCAGGGTGGTTTTGCCGCTGCCAGAGGGGCCGGTCAAAATGACAATTTCGCCGGGCTGAATGGCGAGATTAATGTCCAACAGCACCGGCTTGCTGAGCTGGCCCTTACCAAAGGCGTGGTGCAATCCCTGAATGTTAACGACCGGTTCCATAGTGGATTTCCCATTCAAACTTCAACTTCAAACTTCAAGTCCAGCCGGTGACCTTTAGCCGGACGCAGCCTAGTGCCGTGAGCATTTAGTTTTGCAACGTCCGAGATACTCAAATGTTGGGTTACGCTAGCGCTTCACCCAACCTACATTGCAAAACATTCAAATCACGCTACTAGAACACGTCGGCGGGGTCGGCCGCCTGCAGCTTGCGCACCGCGATCGCAGCGGAGAGCACCCCCATCACCAGGGTCATGGAAAACACCTGTAGCCCCACCCCCAGGCGCATCAGCACCGCTACCCCGGTGAGGTTGCTCAGCAGGCTGTAGAGCCCCAGCGAACAAAGGATGCCAGGCATAAACCCCAGCACCGCCAGAATCACGGCTTCTTGAAACACCACCAGCAGGAGCTGACCGTCAGAATAGCCAATCGCCTTTAGGGTAGCGTATTCCGACAGGTGGTCGTTGACGTCGGAGTAGAGCACCTGATAAACAATCACCACCCCCACCACAAACCCCATGATGGTGCCAAAGTCAAAAATAATCCCCGCCGGTTCCTTGGCCCAGTAGCTTTCTTCCAGGGCAATCAGTTCGGCTTTACTCAGGGCGCTGATCTCCTCGGGCAGGGTGCGCTCTAGCTCTGCCATCACCGCCGACCCACTGGCGGTGGGGTCGAGCTTGAGTACCCCCGCATGGAGCTGGTTGGCCTGCTCTGCCCCAAACAGCCGCAGGTAGTTGACGTCGCTAATCACCACGTGACCGCGCTTAAAAATGTTGCTGCCGAGGGAAAATGTGCCGCCTACCCACAGCTTGCGGCCCTGCACATCAATCGAGACATCTTGGCCCGCCGCCAGCTGCTCTGGAATCGCCCCCAAGGACGGCAACGATTTACGGTCGAACAGCAGGCGATCGCTCTGTTCCAGCACAGAACGCTGATCGGTGATGGCCGGCAAACTCATCACCGGTTGAGCCGGATTCATGGCGATCACCGTGACGTTGGTAGTCTTCCCCGTGTCGGGGTTAACCCAACTGGCGCTGTTGTAGTAGAACGGGCGGGCCGTCGCCACCCCCGACACCGCAGCCGCCCGGTAGAGCTGGGCTTTGTCAAAGGTTTCATTGCCCAAAAACTGAGCCTTCTCATTGACTAAAAACACGTCGCCATCCAGACTGGCGGGCACGTTGGTCGTGCCGCTAAACATGGCCGATTGAAACCCCAGCTGCATAAAAATCAGAATGTTGGCAAAGGAAATGCCCGACAGGGCCACCAGCAGCCGCACCCGCTGGTGGGAGAGCTGAGACCAGGCCAGGGGCTTTTCCTGGCGGGGAAGGGGGAACTTGCCAAAAACCATGGGTTGCTTCGCTCAATGACATCTGAATCGGGTCGCATCGTCCCCCTAGGAAGGGGGTTGTTTTTTATAGATAGGGAGCCTGATAGGGCACCGCCCGGCACCCCCTAATCCGCCCGAATCTTGACCCGCACCTGCATGTAGGTCAACCCGGCCACCTGCTGACTATCGGCTGAGTCGAGCTGAATCTTGACCTCCACGACGCGGGCGTTGCTGTCGGCCGCCGGGTCAGAATCCAGCACATCGGTTTTGCGAATTTGCAGCCCAATGGCCTCCACCGTGCCCTGGAGGGTATTGGTAAAGCCGCCGTTTTCGCTGGTGATTTCGGCCCGCTGGCCCAGGGCAATCTTGGGCACGTCGGTTTCATAGACCTCAGCAATGACCACCATTTGGCCCGTCTGACCCAGATCGACAATGCCCTGGTCGGGGTTGACCCGCTCCCCGACCCGAGTGTTAATGCGCAAAATTTGTCCCGCTACGGGCACCCGCACGTAAAAGTCCTCCAGGTCGGCCCTGGCCCGGTCAACCTGGCTTTGGGCATAGGCTAACTCCGCCTGGGCCACCGTGACATCCACCGGGCGGACTTCCCCCAGTTGGGTCAGGGTGGCGGCAGCCGCCTGAATTTGGGCCGTTAGGGTTTGGCGATCGCCGGTCAGCTGAGCTTCGGCGTCTCGTCCACTGGCCTGGGCGGTCTCCAAGGTTTTGAGGCGGCTGTCGAGCTCGGCGGCGCTGACTGCCCCTTGATCGTAGAGCTGCTGGTAGCGATCGTAGTCGACCTGGGCTTCGCGCAGGGTGGCCTGGGCGGCATCTAACACCGCCTGATTGCTCAGATCAGCCGCCCGCAGTTCGGCTTCGAGTTGGCGCAGGGTGGCCCGCTGGGCGGCCTGCTGGCCGGGGGTGGCCGGGGCGGCCTGGGCCTGCCTCAGCTTGGCCTGCTGCACCACCCGGTTTTGCTCGGCCTCAGCCACTTCGGCCTGGAGTTTTTCAATGCCCTGGAGGGTGGCAATGATCTGATTGGCCTCGACCCGATCGCCCGCCTGGACCAAAAGCTGGTTGACCCGACTATCTTGGGCGTTAGCCACCGATAGCTTAATCACCGATGAGGTCGGCTCAATCCGACCTAGGGCAGCGACCGTGGACACCGGAGCCGGGGCAACCGCCGAGACCGCAGGAGCAGAACGGCTGCTATGCGATCGCACAGTGTATACCCCCCACCCCCCTAACAACAGCAGTGTGGCGGCGGCGGCCAGGCCGTAGGTATTGGTCTTAGTGGCAATAGCTTTAAGGGTCATGCTTCCCAGCATCTCTCGGTACGACTACGGACAAAACAGCGACCATCATCACTTAAAAGGCGTCACTTAAAAGGTGACCCTAACATGCCCACTCAACCGTAATCACTACCAGTCTAAACTGCCCTCTCAAATATCCTCTATAGGCTGTGATTTCCAACCTTTTCTGGGTACGCTAGCTGGGCCTATCTGAGGATACTGAACATGGTGAAACGAGCGTCTCGCCCCCTCAACGATTCCCAAGCCGACGAAAAAATTCAGCAGTTTCGTCAAGACCTGAGCCACGAACTAGAGCATGCCATTGAAGGCCATGAATTCAAGATGGTCTACATTGGCATTGCCACCCTAGTTGTATTTGCCTCGGTGATTTATCTAGCCTGGAGGTTTTAAAAATCCATTTAGTTAGCCTTCAAATAAGGACTTAAATCTGAAAGCCACGAACTCGTTGAGTTCGTGGCTTTCAATCCGTTGAGATTGGCGTGGGCTGATGGTTTAGTGCAGATAGATCTGCATGCCAACCACGATCGCGATCAGCAGCACCACAGGAATGGCGATCGCAGCCATGCCGTTATGGCTGGTCACCACCCGCGCTTCGTGGCTAATCACCGCTGATTTAATGGTCTCGTGCATTTCTTCCCGCAGCTTAGTCAATTCGCCATCCAAGCTTTCGGCACTGTAGAGCTGGCGCAGACGATCGAATACATCCCGGGCCAAAATCAAGCTTTTCTCAGGATTTTTAAACACCATATCCATAATTTCATCATGGGAGAAAACGACGATTTTGGTTTCCTCACTGGCCTGGGCCGTAGACGATCTGGGGCGACTATCAATCAGTTCGACTTCCCCAAAAACCCGGCCAGAGCCGAGGGATTTGGCAACCACTTGCCCCGTTTCTGGATAGGTGTCTAGCAGGTCAATCCGACCCGATTTAATCAGATAAACCTGCTGGCTTTCGTCCCCTTCCCGATAGATTACATCGCCAGAGGCATAGGTAAGCTTTTCCATAGGTAATTTTAGACAGCGCGTTATTTTCGCGGCTATTGTTCCCATACTAGGCCCAGTTCTATCGGCCCCCAGGGGTGCACCCATAGCAGAACCCGTTGTTTATCCGGCAGAGGTCAAAACTCCATGACGCAGGTAATTTCGATCCACTCCTTTCGGGGGGGCACTGGCAAATCAAACCTCACGGCTAATATCGCCACCGCGATCGCCAGCCAGGGCAAACGAGTGGCCATTGTCGATACCGATATTCAATCCCCCGGCATTCACGTGCTGTTTGGTCTAGACGAAGACGACTTCACCCACTCCCTCAACGACTACCTGTGGGACAAGTGCAGCGCCAAAGATGCCGCCTACGACGTGACCACCCACGTGACCACCGCCAGCGGTAGCCCCGCCCAGATCAGCGGCACGGTATACCTGGTACCCTCTAGCCTCAAGGCCGGAGAAATCGCCAAGATCCTGCGAGAAGGCTACGATGTGGGCCTGCTGAACGACGGCTTTCACGATCTCATCGATCAGCTTGACCTCGACTATTTATTCATTGACACCCACCCTGGCCTCAATGAAGAAACGCTGCTGTCGATCGCCATTTCAGACCGTATGGTGATTATTCTGCGCCCCGATCGCCAAGATTTTCTGGGTACCGCCGTCACCCTGGAGGTAGCCCAAAAGCTAGACGTACCGGACATTACCCTGCTGGTCAACAAAGCGCCCGACATCTATCCCCGCGAAACGCTAATCGACAGGGTGCAAACCCAGTATGGGGTGCCCGTGGGCGGCCTATTCTACGAGAATGACGAGATGCTGCAACTGGCCAGCGGTGGTATTTTCTGGCTCCATCACCCCGACCACAGCTTTAGTCAAGAGGTGCACACCGTAGCCCAGCTCCTCCTGGGGGCGGAGTAGCCCTATGCGCAACCCCGCCCAGGGGGAGTCCAGCCCCCCACCCCAGCGCCCCCCCAGCGCCGGGCCCAAAACCATGACCGACTTGCTGGCGCTGGCCGACCCCGAACGCAGTCTTCTCAATTGGCTAGTCCGCCAGCGACGAGCCTCGCTGGCGGACATGATTGCCCATACCCAGGCCGACCCGGCGGCGGTGCAGGCCATGGTAGACGGGCTGATTCGGGATGGATTTCTTATCCCCCTTGAGGAGGGTGCCAGGGTAGAGGGCACCGGGGTGGAGGATAGCCGTGTGATGTTTAAACCCAACCTGCTATCGCGTAAGCCCCGCACCGTACCCGACCAAATTTGGAAGGCACTGGATTAATCTCGACAGGTCAGGGGCCTGTAACCCCCTCTGCCCCCCCTGTAACCCCTACAGATTCGGCTACAGATCTCGGCTCAGGGCAGGGGGTCCAGGAACGGGGGGTGTACCGGCCTCGAATATCTCGTCCCCGCCGTCGTTGATGACGGTAATCACCTGGGGTGGCGTGGCATCGGGGGGGTACACCAGGTCAATTTCAAAGTCTTGACGAGCTTCAGCCGGAATAGTCAGCTTGAGGAGCGATTCACCCTCCTGGCCCCGGCGCTGGACTAGGTGCACATAGTGGGTGCGCTCGAAGCCCATCTGGTTCGTAAACTTTAGACGCACTGTGCCGCGAAAGAACACTCGATCTTCAGGGGGGCGGCGAAACCGCAGCCCCTGCACCAGATTTTCGTCGCGCATGGGCGTCTGAAACTTGAGGGTAATGGTTTGATCAGACCCTCGATTGTTGTAAAAGGGCAGTTTGAGGCTGTAGAGCACGCCGTAGTTGCCGTGGGCACGGTAGGCGGTGTCGGGATAGCGAGCCACCATGGGGGCGCTCTGGATTTGCCCGGTACCAAAGGTATTGCGGTCTACGGTGCTCACCACGTAGGAGAAGGCATTTCCAGGGGCTGGAATCGTCAGCACATTGGTATCGGGAGAATCGGTCAGGGTGGCTTCCCAACTTGACCCCTTGGATACCCCGGCTACCCGTCCATAATAAAATCGCCCAAATCGGTAGGCGTCCGGGTTCGTGGGGGGAATGTCGCGAGGGGTGACCAGATGACCCTGCTTGAGCACCTGGAGCCAGTCTTGGAGCACAGGTACCCGCTCATTGCCGTTGGGCAGGGTATCGGCGTAGCGCGCCAGGCTGGCCACATGGACAGGGCCACTGCTGGTCAGGTACATCATGGTGGTGCGCCCATTGCTGGGCAACGGACGGGGCACCACCGGCAGCGGCGGCGGCGCTGTGATGGAGGAGTCACTGTCGCCGTTTTCTATATTGGTTTGGGCGATATTGATTTGATCGGCGGCAGCAGTGACGGTAACGGGTCGCACCGGTGGCTTGGGAATGATGGCACCTTGGGGATAACTCCCGTTCACCGGCACCGTCAGCGATCGCAGAGGAATGGGCGTATTCATCAAAAGATGCACGTGCCCAGGGGGAATGGTAATCCGGCTGGGCCACTGGGACTGATTGGCCCCCCGCAGAATATCGGTGGTCGTGCGACTGCCTGGGCCAGCATAGATATTGCCGTTGGTGCTGAGCCGCGCATCGGGCAGGTCAATAAAGGGCGCCTCCTGGCTGAGGTAGCTGACGCCCTGGTGAATAGTAATCTCCACGGGTTCGGTACCGGGGTTGTAGACCACGACTCCCATGAACAGGGTGCGACGGTCGTCGGGATCTACTCCCCGGGCAATGTGGTGGGCAAAAATATCGAAGCGGCCATTAAAGGCATAGTCCAGGTGGGCATCAGGGGAGGCCATGCCGTCCTTGGGAAACGTGGACAGCAAAATTCCGTTTTGCTGAACAATCTCAGGACTGTTGCTGTTAAACACCGGGATCTCGTCGAGGGCACCGGGCAGAGGGCGCACCTCTTGGTAGCGAATCACCTCGGCATAGGTGCCATCCCGCGGAATAACCACCGTTCTGTCTTCGGTGGCTGGGGTAACTTCACCCTGGGGTAGTTGAGCAAACAGCGGAGACAGGGTGAAAGCGACTAACGCACTCAGCATGGATAACCCGTGGAACGACCAAAATACTAACAAATGCAGAATGCCCAGGTGCAACGAACCTGAAGCAGTAGATGCGAGATTGAGAACCGGCGATGGCTGACCTACAGAGCATGGGCTTCGGTACAGCCGCCTAGAACGGGAAGACAGCCTCTCATCTCGAATCGGAGCCCTCCGAATCTGAGCCCCTTGAATCCGACAATTTTCGGATCATGTTTCAGGTCATAATCGCCAAACATAGTGACTGCCATATTAGCCCGATCCACAATATCACCTTACGGCACTGGGTATTTCGCCCAATTTTAAGGGAAATCATTTAATCTTTACAAATTTATCGGGCCGCTACTGGCCTCCTACTGGCCTCCTACTGGCCTCCTACTGGCCTCTGAGGGGAGCATCGAGCACTTTGATGATGCGATCGCTGGCGTCTTCGAGGTAGGCCACCGTGGCCAAATCCAGCTGACGACCCTGGCGGCTGAGGTGTTGGGCGATCGCCGCCTGCAGCTGCCTGAGCTGGTAGCGGGCCATGACCCGAGCCTCCTCAGGGGCCCCAAAGGTGGCCTCCTGGGCCACAAAGTCGAGCAAGGCGGTCACCCCCTCGCCGGAGCCATGGTTGCGCAGTACCAGGCTGGTGAGGGTGTTCAGGTGATGTCGCTGCAGTCCCTGGCGCAGGCTAGAAATGGGGGTGGCCGCAGCCGGTGGATTGAGCACCTCCGACCAAATTTCTTGGCCCAGGGTGTCAAACAGTTCGGCCAGGGTAAAGGGATCGGGGCCCGACTGCTGCAGTTCGCTATCGCGCAGGCGCAGCAGTCGAGAGCCTTCCAGCAGGTTACTCAGGGTAAAGGCCTGGGTCGAGACAATGCGATCGTAGATGGGGTAGTCAATGCGGCTCAGCAGCGGGGTCTGGCCCCAGTGCCACCAGCGATCGGGGGCCAGACGGTTGACCAGATCCGGAGATAGGGCCAGGGCATCGGGGGCAAACACCTGCTGATTTAGCACCGCTAGAGCCCGTCGCTGCTCTGCCCCTGTGATCGGCTCAAAGGGAGCCTGACCCCGAGAGCTCCAGGGGTCGGTGCGGTTAAAGCGCTGCCCACCAATGTAGTTGGCGATGATATCGGCCTGGCTGCCGTAGTGGAAAAACACCAGGTCTACCCGCCGCCGCAGTTGGCCGTAGCCCTCCCCTGGGTCGACGGAAAACCAGTCAAGGTCGTTCCAAATGGCTTTAGCGATCGCCATCTGGCCTTCGGCATAGCCCAGGGGGTCATCACTGAGATCCCAGGGGCTGGCCTTAGGGTCGAGCAGGGCGTAGGCGTCTTCGTCCGGGGAGTAGGCTAGGGCGGGGCTTCCCGATTGATCCGCGATCGTCTGGAGCTCTCGCTGGGCCGTTGCTCGGCTGGTCACGGGGCGATAGCCGTACTCAATGGCCCACAGGTCGTAGGGGCCCAGCTGAGTGGGGAAGTAGTCGCCCTGGGGCTGTCCCGGCGGAGCCAGATTGGGGGGCAGATAGTCCATCACAGAGCTGACCATGCCTTCGGTCTCGGTGATGGCCGGGTCATTGAGGGCCGAGGGAGACAACAGAGTACTGCCGAGAAAATTGTGCCGTAGCCCCAGGACATGGCCTACCTCGTGGGCGGTCAGCACCCGCAGGTATTGCTGAATGTAAGCCTCCTTAGCCTCACGACTGGAGAGGGCTGGTGCCAGGGTGCTGATGGCGAGCGTACCAAAGGCATTGGTTTGGCTGGCCTGCAGCCCAGCGCAGTAGTCGGCGGTATCGGACCGCTGAGCGGTGGGGGCTGGCCGGGGACCAGGGAGCTGGCCACCTCCCTGGCCAGCGGGAGGCGTACTCTGTGTTAACCGCGTCAGCAGGCGATCGCCCAGGGGCTGACCACACCATTGCAGCCCCCCCTCGGGGCTGCCCGCCGATACCAGGACGTCATACTCCAGGGTGAGGTCGCCAACCACGCTGGCATCGAGCACCACGTCGGCATCCAAAATTTCTCCGGTCAGTGGGTTCACCCGCGCAGGCCCCAGACCGCTAGCCCAGGGGTACAACGAGTCTGACCAGCGAATCACGTTGTAGCGCACATCCGCCGGATCCCAGTCGGCGTTATCGGGCATTTGACGCACCTCGATCGCCTGGGTAAATCCGGCCCGTTCAAAGGCCCGGTTCCACCAAGTGACGCCGTCGTGAATGGCAGCCCGATAGGCCTCGGGGGTGGTGTTTTCAATCCAAAACACCAGCGGCTCCTTGGGGGGGGATAGGGCCGCCGTGGGGTCTTGTTTTTCCAGTTGCCAGCGGTTAATGTAGCGTACAAACGGGTCTGAGCTGCCGGTTCGACCAGGCATGCGGTAGGCCGAGAGAAAATAGCCCACCCGTTCATCGGCCAGGCGCGGCTGAAAGGTCGGATGGTTGGGAATCGCCGACAGGCTGTAGCGCACCCGCAGACTAAACCCCCGGCTGTCGGGAAGGCTGCTGAGCGCTAGGCCAAAGGACAATGGATCGAGACTTCCCCCGGAGAATCCCAGCACGGTTTCCAGTTCCACATTCTCAGCAAAGACCTTGACCGGCCCCAGGTAAGAGGCCTCGGCGTTGAGGGCATAGCTGCCTAGCACCCAGGGAAACTGGCCCGCCAGGTTGGCCGGGTCTCGAGTAATGAGAAAGTCCTTGAGATCAATCAGAATCTCGCCGGTCTCAGCGTGGATGGCTTGAATGGGCAGGGTGGTCAGCACCGAGTCGCTAAAGGACTCCCGCAAGAGCTGCTGAGCCTGGGGCTGGGGGTTACGAAAGTAGGCATTGGGCACCGCCACCTGAATCCGGTTGTCGGGGATCTGGCGAAACTGAATCATCAAATCGTTGACGGGCCAGCCCCGAAACAGGCCAGCCTCCCCTAGGCCTGACTCGAGGGTGGCCACGAACAAAAGATTTTGGTTGAGCTGAGCGGGGTTAAGGCCCAGCAGCGCCCGGTTGCGCTTGAGGTCGTGGTAGACCGTAAATAGTCCTGGAGATACCGTCAGATCTTTGACTACTTCCTCAAAGGGCCTGAGGATGCCCGGTTCTAGGGGTGGGGCCGGAGTGGTGGCACCGGCGGGGCTGATATCGCCCGGCGGGTCGGCGGCGATCTGGGCATAATGGTTGGCGGCAGGCGACACCTCAGACGCAGGAGAGCTGAGGGCGACGACCCGACGGCTCTGGCCTAGGGAAAGGGCGACAGCGATCGCCAATCCCAACAGAAATATCAGCCCCAGCCGGATGCTCTGCTTCACCAACACAACTCCTTCAAATATCTCAGTATAAAGGAGGACTCTGCCCAGGCGTTTCAACCAACCCCTGAGAGTTCGCCAGGGGATACGGTGGGCTGGGCTGTCGGTTTTGACCCAGGATGCGCTATAAACCCAGGAATAGTTGCTCCTTCAACCGGCCTAACACCATGCTGGAGACCCCCGCTGCGATCATTTCTCCGCCGTTATCGATGACCTGGCCTCGGTTTGGGCAACCCCTCAGGCTGGGAATCATGGCCTCGGGCAGTGGCAGCAATCTAGAGGCGATCGCCCGATCAATCCAACGAGGCGATCTCCATGCCCAAATTCAAGTCGTTCTGTACAACAACCCCGGTGCCGGCGTAGCAGAACGGGCTAACCGCCTAGGGCTGCCCACGGTACTACTCAACCACCGCCACTACCCTAGCCGCGAGGCCCTCGACCAGGCCATTGTGCAGGCCCTAGGTGCCCATGGGGTCGATTGGGTGGTGATGGCAGGCTGGATGCGCTGCGTTACCAACGTGTTGATCGATGCGTTTCCGAGGCGAGTGTTGAATATCCACCCCAGCCTGCTGCCCAGCTTTCCGGGCCTACGGGCGGTAGAGCAAGCCCTGGCGGCGGGGGTGAAGGTGGCGGGCTGCACGGTACACCAGGTAGAACTGGAGGTCGATAGCGGCCCGGTGGTGATGCAGGCGGCGGTGCCTGTGGAACCGGGTGATACCCCGGCTACGCTCCAGGCCCGCATTCAGGTGCAAGAGCACCGTATCTACCCGGCGGCGATCGCCCTAGCAGCAGCGGAGCAGTCTGGTCTCTAACGCTGGGCCAGGGGGCTCAGCAGCTGGCTCGCCGGAAAGCGAGGATCCAGCTGGAGCACCACATGGCGCTGGTCGATGGTCAGCCAGCCCTCGGCCTTAAAGTCCTTGAGCAGGCGGGTAACGGTGACCCGGGTGGTGCCAATGGCGGTGGCCAACTGGTGGTGGGTCAGGCGGATCGGAATGCGAATGCCACTGGGCTCCACATGGCCAAAGTCCTTGGCCAGCATCAGCAAAAAGTGCTTGAGGCGATCGGCCACCAACCGCTTACCGGAGAGGGCCAGCCAGGCCTCCGCCTGCTGCATTCTCAAGGTCAAATTGCGAAACATGCCCGCCATCAGAACCGACGAACCCTCAATTTCGGCCATGGGCAGCGACAGCACATCCACATCGGTGAGGGCGGTGGCCCAGTAGGGGTCTACGGTGGTCAGGGGCAGCCCCACCGGCATCGAGGGCCCAGCCAGACCCAGCAGGGTTTCGCTGCCATCCTGCTGAATAGTGAAGAGCTGCGCAATGCCTCGGCAAATCACCAGCACTTCGTCCCGGCCCAGCGGAATCGGGGTCCCCCCGGCGTAGGGCACCAGGGCCCGCTCACGGTACAACTGCTCTAGCAGCTGAATGAACGTCTGGTGACTGTGGGGGGCAAGAATGGGATCGCGGGTAGCGGAAGCTGCGGTTACAGACACGGGAGTACCTAGAGTTCGCCTGGGCAGGCGGCTAGCTAGCAGAGCGATCGCAAGAACCAGCCCTGGCTATACCGCTCAAGACTGAGGCTTTCCTTACACTCTGGCACCCTGGCCGAACCTCATCAACCTACCCACCCCCATCTTCAACGGCTGAAATTAAGCCTTTCCCCAGACTAGGTTAAGCCCAGGGAAATAATTCATTAACGTTTGTGATCTGCCGCACCAACCGCCGAGAATTTAGCTGTCTACACTACATTTTCGGGGCATTCAAGCCTGACCCGGCAGATACTCACGCACGTCGGTGACCTGACCCGCCACAGCCGCGGCCGCCACCATCGCCGGGCTCATCAGCAGGGTACGACCGGAAGCCGATCCCTGGCGTCCTTTAAAGTTGCGATTTGAGGACGAGGCGCTGATCTGCCGTCCCTGGAGCTTGTCGGGGTTCATGGCTAGGCACATGGAGCATCCGGCCTCGCGCCACTCAAAGCCAGCAGCGGTGAAGATTTGATCCAGCCCTTCCGCTTCGGCCTGCTGCTTGACCCGCTCAGAGCCAGGCACCACAAAGGCTTTGACGCCCTCGGCCACGGTGCGCCCCTCCACCACCAAAGCCGCCTCCCGCAGGTCGCTAATACGCCCATTGGTGCAGCTGCCAATAAAGCACACGTCAATGGCGGTGCCCTTCAGGCTTTGCCCAGGGATGAGATCCATATAGGCAAAGGCATCTTGGGCTAGCACCTGCTCTTCGTCAGGCAAGCTTTCGGGGGTGGGTAGGGTTTCATCGATGCCAACCCCCTGACCTGGGGTAATGCCCCAGGTCACCGTGGGGGCAATCTCGGCCGCGTTAAATACCACTACGTCGTCGTACTCAGCATCGGCATCGCTGCCCAAGGTTTGCCACCAGGCCACGGCCTGATCCCAGCTGGCCCCCTGGGGAGCATGGTCGCGTCCCTGGAGGTAGTCATAGGTGGTTTGGTCTGGGTTGACGTAGCCGCATCGGGCTCCCCCCTCGATCGACATATTACAGAGGGTCATGCGCTCCTCCATCGACATCGCATCAATGGTGGTGCCAGCGTATTCGTAGGCGTAGCCCACGCCACCCTTCACCCCCAGCTTACGAATAATGTGCAAGACCACATCCTTGGCATAAACGCCGCTGGGCAGCTGGCCGTTCACCTCAACCCGGCGCACCTTGAGCTTTTCTAGGGCGAGGGTTTGGGAGGCCAGGACGTCGCGCACCTGGCTGGTACCAATGCCAAAGGCGATCGCGCCAAAGGCCCCATGGGTAGACGTGTGGCTATCGCCACAGGCAATGGTCAAGCCCGGCTGGGTCAAGCCCTGCTCAGGGGCAATCACGTGGACAATGCCCTGGCTGCCCGAGCCAATGTTGTGAAAGCGAATGCCATGGTCGCGGCAGTTTTGCTCTAGGGACTGCATCATAGCCTCGGCCAAGGGGTCAGCAAAGGGGCGCGCCTGGCTCTCGGTCGGCACGATGTGGTCGACGGTGGCGACGGTCAGCTGGGGATACATCACCGTGAGCTGGCGCTCGCGCACCATGGCAAAGGCCTGGGGACTGGTCACCTCGTGCACCAGGTGTAGACCAATAAACAGCTGGGTCTGCCCCGAAGACAGAGTGCCCACGGTGTGTAAATCCCAAACTTTGTCGAACAGCGTACCCTTGCTCATGGCAGACCTACGGGGCGAAAACGGTAAACCTGGGCGCGTGCGTTACCAGGGTTCTATCTTAGCCCAAAGCCTTTACCCCAAAGCCCAGACCTAACGACAAGACCAATCATGCCTCAGCCTCAAGGAAGAATAGTATCGGCAGCGCCTTGGCATCCCTTTATCGATCCTTTACCATTTCCTGATACGTTCAAGTTTGGTGTGGCCCATCCCCAGGTAGCGACTAGCAAGCCCTAGCCAGGGCCAAGCCTCCCAGATCAGAACTAGTTGGATTAATTTAGGAGATATGTCATGGGTTTTCTAGGCAAGCTGTTTGGCAAAAAAGAAGAAGATAAAGCTAAAGCCGCGCCCAAAATCAATGTCGCCCAGGCCGCGACAGCCGCCTCTATTCCCCCCGCCAAGGTTGGCATTGATGGTGCTTTCGACGAGAGCGGTCTAGCCAAGCGGGTAGCCCTGGCCCTCGACCAAGCCAACATCTCTGACAGTGTGGGCCTCTGGGTCGCCCAAACCGGTTCCACTGTGGTGCTCAAGTACAACCCCGATGCGGCCGGTGTGCTCGAGCAGGCCAAAAAAGTCGCCATGACCGTGGAAGGGGCCACCGCCGTCACGGCTGAGCCTAATTCCTAGGATAGGACGACGGCCCTGCCCGCTCAAAAAACGCCAGAGCTGACCTTAGGGTCAGCTCTGGCGTTTTTTGAGTTTCCCAAACTATGGGCAGCAGCCTGGAGACAGCAGATGAGGCAGCTTGTCGGCCAAAAGGCGCGCACTGGCGGCGGTGGACAGATGACTCATGTCAACCTGGGGAATGACTCGGCGGCGGCGCTCTAGGTCGTGGCGGTAGGCGCGATCGTAGTAGTCCAGAATAATGGCACAGGCGGCCCGCAGGTTTCCGGCCTGGATGTGCTGCACAGCGGCCTGGGTGCGATCGCCCCCCAACCGCTTACGAATGCGCTCGGTGGCCTCCACGAGTCCGTCCAGAGAGGCTTCTCCGTAGATATCCACCAGTAGATCCAGGCGTTCGTCCAGCGATCGCACCACCTCCACCGCCGGAGCCCCATCTATTTGCTTAAACAACTCGTCGGGGATGCGGCAGGTGCCCACCCGGCGGCTCTCGGCCTCTAGCCAGATGGGGCGATCGCAAGGAAACGTCACCCACTGATCCGCCAGCAAATTTTCGTAGTGCTCCGTCGAAGGTTGGGGAGGCAGTAGCAGCGCTCCAAAGCTACTGCCCCGATGGTTAGCCAAGGCTTCCAGATCCAGCACCGACTGCCCCAGGACGGCTAGCTCCTGCAAAATCAGGGTCTTGCCGCTGCCGGTCATGCCCCCCAGCACCAGAATGGGTTTAGGGGTCGCCAGGGTGTCGCGCACCCAGCGACGGTAGGCCTTATAGCCCCCGGTCAGGGTCTGCACCGTAAACCCAGCCAGTTCTAAAATCCAGCCCAGACCGCCGCTGCGCATGCCCCCCCGCCAGCAGTGCAGCCGCAGGTGGCGAGGCCGGGATGGATCGCTTCGCGGGGGGGCCAGGGCCTTGGCGGCGCGAATGAACTCCCCGCACTTGGGGCCGGCGATATCAAACCCCAGCTCTACCGCCGCGCCACGGCCCACCTGCTTGTAGCAGGTGCCCACCTGGGCGCGTTCATCGTCACTAAATAACGGGAAACTCACCGCACCAGGGATATGACCCTGGTGAAATTCTCCCGGACTGCGCACATCGAGGATGGGGCCAGATCCCTGAAGAAAACTATCAATATCTAAAGGCGTGGGCATGGGGCAGACCGGTAAACTCTCCGCATTCAAACGTTGGTCGAGGCGCCTCAATCACGCTTATTCCTCCAGCGCTACATACTCCCGCTGATCGCCCCGGCGGTAGAGGCGGGTATTGACCTGGGGATAATCGCAGATATCAAAGTCCAAGCGCATACCCCCCACCAGGTACACGAGGTCTTCCGTAAACGGATTGCTGAGGCTGTGGGCCAGCCCTCCGGCGGCAAAGCCCATAAAGTCGCCGGGGCCAACCTCCACGGTCTCCTCCCCGATCGTAGCCAACCCTCGACCCGAGAGAATATAGATAAACTCCTCTTCGGCCTGGTGAACATGGTACTGGGTCGAGTCGTACCCCGGTTCTACCCGCACCCGGTGAATGCCAAGGTGGTGCAGGCCGGTTTCATCTCCCAGGGATTTGCCCTGGCGGATTGCCTTAGGATTGAGAGGGTGGACAAATAGGTCTTCGGGCAGGGCGGCGATCGCGCTGGCCGTGAGCAAAGGATGAGGCAGGTGATGACTAGTCATAGGTGGCGGAGAAACGGTGAACGCTGGCGGAGAACTCAGAGAATTATCAGGGGTTAGGGGAAACACACCATGAAGTCTACACTTGCACAACTCACGGCCCGGTTCGACCAGGCTCTCATCGCAGCCTTTGGGCCCGACCTGGCCGGTACCGACCCCATGCTGGTGCCCACCAGTAACCCTAAGTTTGGCGACTATCAGGCCAATTTGGCCATGTCCTTGGCCAAGCCGCTACAGGAAAATCCGAGGGCGATCGCCACCCAGATCGTCGCCAAGCTCGACCTCAGTGACCTCTGCGAGCCCCCCGAAATTGCCGGGCCAGGCTTCATTAACCTGCGCTTCAAAACCCAGTATTTAGAGGATCAGCTCCGGGCCATGCAGGCCGACCCCCGCCTAGGAGTGGCCCCCGTGGCCCATCCCCAAACGGTGATTGTCGATTTCTCTAGCCCCAACATCGCTAAAGAAATGCACGTGGGCCACCTGCGTTCCACCATTATCGGCGACTCCCTTGCCCGAGTGCAGGAGTTTATGGGCCACCAGGTGCTGCGGCTCAACCACGTGGGCGACTGGGGCACTCAGTTTGGCATGCTGATCACCCACCTGAAAGACGCCTGTCCTGAAGCGCTGACCCCAGGCGCTGCCGTAGACATTGGCGACCTGGTGACCTTCTACAAACAGGCCAAGCAGCGCTTCGATACCGACGACGACTTCAAAACCCGCTCCCGCGAAGCCGTTGTCGATCTGCAATCGGGGGAAGCCACCGCCACCACCGCCTGGAAGGCCCTGTGCGAACAGTCACGCCAGGCGTTTCAAACCCTCTACGATCGCCTCGATATCACCATCCAGGAGCGCGGCGAATCCTTTTACAATCCCCTGCTGGCCGATGTCGTCCAGGATTTAGACAGCCTGGGGCTGCTGGTGGAAAACCAGGGCGCTAGGGTTGTCTTTGCCGATGGCTTTACCAACAAAGACGGCGATCCCCTGCCGCTGATCATCCAAAAAACCGACGGCGGCTACAACTACGCCACCACCGACCTGGCCGCTATCCGCTATCGCACCCAGCAAGATGGAGCCGAGCGCGTGCTCTACGTGGTCGATGCCGGTCAGGGCAACCACTTTGCCCAGGTCTTTCAAGTGGCCGCCAAGGCCGGTTGGATTCCTAGCAACGTTGAGCTGACCCATGTGCCCTTTGGGGTCGTGCAGGGCGAAGACGGCAAAAAGTTCAAGACCCGCTCCGGCGAGACGGTACGGCTCAAGGACTTGCTGGATGAGGCGGTCAGCCGCGCTCGGATCGATCTCGAAACCCGCCTTCAAACTGAACAGCGAGCAGAAACCGAGGACTTTATTCAAGACGCCGCCGAAGCGGTGGGCATTGGCTCCGTAAAATACGCTGACCTGAGCCAAAACCGCACCAGCAACTACATCTTTAGCTTCGACAAAATGCTGGCGTTGCAGGGGAACACCGCCCCCTATATGCTCTACGCCTACGTGCGGGTGCAGGGCATTAGCCGCAAGGGCGACATCGACTTTGCCCATCTGCCCGCCGAGGCTCGCATTTATCTCGCCGACGACACCGAGTTTGCCCTGGCCCGCCACCTGCTTCAGCTCGATGAGGTGATCGGTGAAGTCGCCCAGGATCTCTACCCCAATCGCCTCTGCCAATACCTGTTTGAGCTCAGCCAAAAGTTCAACCAGTTCTACGATCGCTGCGCCGTACTCCAGGCCGCCGAACCCCAACGCACCTCTCGGCTGCTGCTCTGCGATCTGACGGCCAAGACCCTCAAACTGGGCCTATCGCTCTTGGGCATTCGGGTGCTCGAGCGCATGTAGCCCGAACGTCTGTAGATCAGGCTGGCGTTATCTCCACTAGCCGGTCTGGTCACCCTCAAGCATCGCGAGCGGGCGATCGCAGCCTGAGCTAAGGCACCCTCTGGAAGCCCTAACCCTCCACAGCGGCCCCCACTTCCACTGGCGCTGGGGCTACAGCGTCGGTGGGCCCCAGCGCTGCCTTGACCAGCCCCAAAAATAGAGGGTGGGGTGCACTGGGTCGGGATTGAAACTCGGGGTGAAACTGGCTGGCAATAAAAAAGGGATGACTGGGTAGCTCAATAATTTCTACCAGACGACCGTCGGGGGAGGTACCGCTGACACAGTAGCCGGACTCCAGGAACAGATTACGGTAGGCGTTGTTGAACTCATAGCGGTGGCGATGGCGCTCGTAGATCACCTCTTTGCCGTAGAGGCGACTGGCCAGGGTATCGGGGGCCAGCCGACAGGGGTAGAGGCCCAGGCGCATCGTGCCGCCCAGATCCACCACGTCCTGCTGCTCAGGCAGGAGGCTAATCACCGGGTTAAGGGTCTCGGGGGCAAACTCAGAGCTGTCGGCCCCCTCCAGATGGGCCACGTGGCGCGCCCACTCGACCACCGAGCACTGCATTCCCAGACACAGTCCCAAAAAGGGAATCCCCCGCTCGCGGGCGTACTGAATGGCCTGCACCTTGCCCCCAATGCCCCTAGCCCCAAAGCCGCCCGGCACCAGCACGCCATTGACGCCGTCCAGGTGAGCGGCGGGGCCGTTGACTTCAATATCTTCGGAGTTCACCCAGCGGACATTTAGGGCGGCCCGGTGGGCGATCGCCCCGTGGCGCAACGCCTCCACCACCGACAGATAGGCGTCGTTCAGGCTGACATACTTGCCCACAATGGCAATCTCCAGGGGGCGACTGGAGCTGTAGAGACCCTCCACCAGCGTTTCCCAATGGCTGAGATGGGGCTGGCGCTGATCCAGAGCTAAAATTTTGAGGGCCTGGTGGGCCAGTCCTTCTTCCTCCAGCTTCAGCGGCACCTCGTAGATACTGCTGGCATCCTGGCAGGTGATCACCGCCTCGGCAGGTACATCGCAGAACTCCGCAATTTTTTCCTTCATCGGCTGGGGCAAGGGACATTCGCAGCGGCACACCAGAATATCCGGCTGAATGCCAATGGAGCGCAGCTCTTTGACCGAGTGCTGGGTGGGCTTAGTCTTGAGTTCCCCGGCGGACGCAATCCAGGGCACCAGGGTGACGTGCATGTAGAGCACATCCTGGCGACCCACATCCTTGCGGAACTGACGAATGGCCTCTAAAAAGGGCAGCGACTCAATATCGCCCACGGTGCCGCCGATTTCGGTAATCACCACGTCGGGGTTGGTGTTGCGGGCCACCCGATGCACCCGCTCTTTAATCTCGTTGGTAATGTGGGGAATCACCTGCACGGTGCCCCCCTGGTAGTCGCCCCGCCTTTCCCGATTAATCACCGCCTGGTAAATGGAGCCAGTCGTGACACTGTTGAGCCGCGACATGGCGGTATCGGTAAAGCGCTCATAGTGACCCAAGTCGAGATCGGTTTCAGCGCCATCCTCCGTGACAAACACCTCCCCATGCTGAAAGGGACTCATGGTGCCAGGGTCAACATTGAGGTAGGGATCGAGTTTAAGAATAGAGACAGAGTAGTCCCGCGACTTCAGCAAACGCCCCAGGCTAGACGCCACAATGCCCTTACCGATGCTCGACACCACCCCGCCGGTCACAAACACAAACTTCGTCATGGCAGCTCAACTCAGACCCCAGGAGCGTTAACCCGTTAATTGTGCCACAGGGGTTAAGTAACCGTTGTGATTTAAAGGTCGGCAGTATCGTCGCCGATCAGCTCAGGCCGCACCCGCCGCTGCACCGAGTCACCGTGGGAGGGCAGCCCTTCCGTTTCGGTCAGCACGGCGATCGCCTCCGCCACCCCTTGCAACGCCTCAGGCGAATACTGGATCAGGCTGGAATGCTTCATAAAGGTTTCCGTGGACAGGGGCGACGCATAGCGAGCGGCACCGGAGGTGGGCAGGGTGTGGTTGGGCCCCGCCAAATAGTCGCCCACCGCTTCAGGCGTTGAGTGGCCGAGAAAAATGGCCCCGGCATGGCGAATCTGTTCCAGCAAATCCCAGGGCTCATTCACCTCCAACTGGAGATGCTCGGGGGCAAAGCCGTTGGACAGCTCAGCCGCCATCTCCAAACTGTCCACCACCACGGCCAAGCCGTAGTTGGCGATCGCCTTTTCCGTCAAGGTCTGACGCGGGTGGCCCAAGAGCTGTCGGTCGACCTCAGCCGCCACCCGTTCCGCCAGCGGAGGGCTGGTGGTGATCAAAATAGCCGCCGCCATCGGGTCGTGCTCCGCCTGGGCCAGCAGATCGGCGGCCACATGGGCGGGGTTAGCGGTGGAGTCAGCAATCACCAACACCTCCGATGGCCCAGCCAGGGAATCAATTCCCACCGTCCCAAACACCAGCTTCTTAGCCAGGGTGACGTAGATATTACCCGGCCCGGTAATCACATCCACCGCCGGAATCGTCTCGGTACCGTAGGCCAGCGCACCAATCGCCTGGGCACCCCCGACCCGGTAAATCTCGGTAATGCCCGCTTCCTGAGCGGCCACCAGCACCGCCGGGTTCACTGTACCGGTCTTGCCTGGGGGAGTCACCATCACTACCCGCTTTACCCCCGCCACCCGAGCCGGAATAGCATTCATGATCACGGTGCTGGGATAGCAGGCCCGTCCCCCTGGCACATAGATACCAGCCCGATCCACCGGCGTGTACCGCTTCCCCAGCACAACACCATTCTCTTCAAACCGCACCCAGCTTTGGGGGATCCGCTGGCGGTGAAACGATTCCACATTCTGGCAGGCCAGACGAATGGCATCCAGCAGGCTCTTACTCACCTGCTGGTAGGCCGCATCCAGCTCAGCCCCCGAAAAGCCAAACCCATCGGCCGCCAGGGTAACGCCATCAAAGTCTGCCGTGTACTGCACCAAAGCCTGGTCTCCCTGGCGGCGAACGGCGTGGAGAATTTCCCGAACCGTTGCTTCCTTGTGGACCACCTGGTCGTCATGGGTGCGAGCACAGATGCGCTGCAGCTCTGTTTTAGCCTCAGTTAGCTGATGGGTGATGCGCAGCATTACAGCCTAAAAATCCAAATAAGCCGACCCGATGCGGGGCACCCAGGGGGTAGTCTAGGGCCGCAAGGCACCCCAGAAAGGCCGCCAGCATCAGTGTTCTACCATCCTAGTCGATCTAAAGACTAATTTGGCAGTCACCCAAAGCAATCAATTGACCCATTTGGTGCTAATGGTGCTAACATAGTTCATTCAGTCAACTACTCTTGTTAAGCTAGGGCGAACTGTGGCAAACATTAAGTCTGCACTAAAACGAATTAAGATTGCCGAGCGCAACCGACTCGAAAATCGATCCTACAAGTCAGCGGTTAAAACCCTGACCAAAACCTACCTTGCTGCGGTTGAAGTCCACGCGGCCAATCCTACGCCTGATACCCACAAGCAGGTGGAGTCGACCATGGCAGCGGCCTACAGCAAAATCGACAAGGCGGTGAAGCGCGGCGTGCTTCACGCCAATACCGGTGCTCGTAAAAAGTCTCGCTTGGCGCGGGTGCTCAAGGCCCAGGAGACCGCGGGGGCTGCGTCCTAGGCGGCCCTAGGCTACCGACGCGCTAGGCTCTGCCGTTTCTTGTCGCTGCATTTGTTATGCCTTTGGTTGATACCCACGTCCACCTCAACTTTGATACCTTTGCTGGCGATCTTGATGAACTAGCCCAGGCCTGGCGACAGGCCGGGGTTTTGGCTTTGGTGCATTCCTGCGTCGAGCCCGGCGAGTTTCCAGGCATGCAGGCTATTGCCGATCGCATTCCAGAGCTGTACCTGTCCGTGGGGCTCCATCCGCTGGATATGGATAAGTGGATGCCGACGACTGCCAGCCAAATTGCTGATTTAGCGGCATCCGACGGTCGAGTGGTGGCCATTGGCGAAACCGGCCTCGATTTCTACAAGGCCGACGATGAAGCCGTCCAGCGTGACGCCTTCTGGCAACAGTTGACCGTTGCCCACACCTTGAACCTGCCCGTGATCATTCACTGTCGTGATGCGGCCTTGGCCACCGCCGAGGTCATCCGGGAGTTTCAGGCGGTCGTCGGCCCGGTCACGGGCGTGATGCACTGCTGGGCGGGCACCCCAGAGGAAACCCAGTGGTTTCTAGATCTAGGGTTCTACGTCAGCTTCAGCGGTATCGTCACCTTTAAGAATGCCCACCAGGTCAAGGCCTCTGCTCAGGTGGTGCCCGAGAATCGGCTGCTGGTGGAAACCGACTGCCCCTTTTTATCGCCTGAACCAAAGCGTAAGGAGCGTCGCAATCAGCCTGCCTTTGTGTATCATGTGGCGTCTTGCTTGGCCAAGCTGCGCCAGGTGGAGTTCGACACCTTAGCCCAGACGACTACCCGTAACGCCGTGACCTTGTTTAAGTTACCCGAACCCTCCCTAGCGTTGGCCGTTGATCCAGCCCTACTCCATAGACCGACTCCAGCGGGCTGTTAGGGAGTCGCGTTAGGGCGGTGGTCAATTCCCGGTTCTTGGCGACCATCGCTTTTCTTGCCTCCCCCGTTTTGTTCGCTTTCCATTGCCCCTGTTCCAGACACGTCGTTGATCTTGGCCATCTGCACCTGGCCAATCTGCCCTAGGAGACCCATGACTGAAACCACCGTTTACCAAACTACTCCCAACTTTGTTCTGCCTGACCTAGTGGAAATTCAGCGCTCTAGCTTCCGCTGGTTCCTAGAAGAAGGGTTGATCGAAGAACTGGAAAGCTTCTCTCCTATTACCGACTACACCGGCAAGCTGGAACTGCACTTCTTGGGTAAGCAGTACAAGCTTAAAAGCCCTAAGTACGACGTAGACGAGGCCAAACGGCGGGATGCGACCTACGCCGTGCAGATGTATGTGCCGACCCGCCTGATCAACAAAGAGACTGGGGAAATCAAAGAGCAGGAGGTCTTCATTGGCGATTTGCCCCTGATGACCGATCGTGGCACCTTCATCATCAACGGGGCCGAACGGGTCATTGTTAACCAGATTGTGCGCAGTCCTGGGGTCTACTACAAAGCCGAAACCGACAAAAACGGTCGTCGCACCTACAACGCCAACCTGATTCCTAACCGGGGTGCTTGGCTAAAGTTCGAGACCGACAAGAACGACCTGGTGTGGGTGCGCATCGACAAGACCCGGAAGCTGTCAGCCCAGGTGCTGTTGAAGGCCCTAGGCCTGACCGACAACGAGATCTTTGACTCCCTGCGTAACCCTGAGTACTTCCAGAAGACCATCGAAAAAGAGGGCCAGTTCAGCGAAGAAGAGGCTCTCCTAGAGCTGTACCGCAAGCTGCGTCCCGGCGAACCACCTACCGTGGCCGGCGGCGAGCAACTGCTGCACTCCCGTTTCTCCGATCCCAAGCGCTATGACCTAGGTCGGGTAGGACGCTACAAACTCAACCGTAAACTGCGTCTCAACGTGCCCGATGCCACTCGGGTGTTGACCCCCACTGATATTTTGTCGGCGATCGACTACCTGATCAACCTCGAGTTTGATGTCGGCTCCATTGACGATATTGACCACCTGGGCAATCGCCGGGTACGGTCCGTGGGTGAGCTGCTGCAAAACCAGGTACGGGTGGGTCTCAACCGCCTAGAGCGGATTATTCGAGAGCGCATGACCGTCTCCGACTCCGATTCCTTAACCCCGGCGTCCCTGGTCAACCCCAAACCCCTGGTGGCGGCGATCAAAGAGTTCTTCGGCTCTAGCCAGCTCTCCCAGTTTATGGATCAGACCAATCCCCTCGCCGAGCTGACCCACAAGCGCCGGATCAGCGCCCTCGGCCCCGGCGGTCTGACCCGCGAACGGGCAGGCTTTGCCGTCCGCGACATTCACCCCTCTCACTACGGGCGCATCTGCCCCATTGAGACCCCGGAAGGGCCTAACGCAGGCCTGATCGGTTCCCTGGCTACCCACGCCCGGGTCAACGAGTTCGGCTTTATCGAGACCCCCTTCTTCAAGGCTGAGAACGGCAAAGTTTTCAAAGATGTAGAGCCGATCTACATGACCGCCGACGAAGAGGATGATCTGCGGGTAGCCCCAGGCGATATTGCCACGGACGAAAATGGCTACATCATTGGCGACACCATTCCAGTGCGCTATCGCCAAGACTTTACCACCACCGATTCCACCGAGGTGGACTACGTGGCGGTGTCGCCGGTACAGATTATCTCGGTGGCGACCTCTCTCATTCCCTTTCTGGAGCACGACGACGCCAACCGCGCCCTGATGGGGTCAAACATGCAGCGTCAGGCGGTGCCTCTGCTGCAGCCCGAGCGACCCCTAGTGGGCACCGGCCTAGAGGCCCAGGCAGCCCGCGACTCCGGCATGGTGATCATCAGCCGCACGGACGGCGAAATTGTTTACCTGGACGCGGATCTGATCAAGGTGCGTGACCCCGAGGGCAACGTCCACGAGTACGAGCTGCAAAAGTACCAGCGCTCTAACCAAGACACCTGTCTCAACCAGCGCCCCATCGTCTTTCCAGGAGAAAAGGTGCAGTCTGGTCAGGTCTTGGCCGACGGCTCGGCAACCGAAGGGGGTGAGCTGGCCCTCGGCCAGAACATTCTCGTCGCCTACATGCCCTGGGAAGGCTACAACTACGAGGATGCCATTCTGCTCAGTGAGCGGATGGTCTACGACGACGTGTATACCTCCATCCACGTCGAGAAGTTCGAGATTGAAGCTCGCCAAACTAAGCTGGGCCCCGAGGAAATTACACGAGAAATTCCCAACGTCGGGGAAGATTCCCTGCGTCAGCTCGATGAAACCGGCATTATCCGGATTGGGGCCTGGGTGGGGTCGGGCGATATTCTGGTGGGCAAAGTCACCCCCAAGGGTGAGTCTGATCAGCCCCCGGAAGAGAAGCTGCTGCGGGCCATCTTCGGCGAAAAAGCTCGGGATGTGCGCGACAACTCCCTGCGGGTGCCCAACGGCGAAAAGGGCCGGGTTGTGGATGTGCGGGTGTTTACCCGCGAACAGGGGGATGAACTGCCCCCCGGGGCCAACATGGTCGTGCGGGTCTATGTGGCCCAGAAGCGGAAGATTCAGGTGGGCGACAAAATGGCCGGTCGTCACGGCAACAAGGGCATTATTTCCCGTATTTTGCCCATTGAAGACATGCCTTACCTACCCGATGGCACCCCCATCGATATTGCCCTCAATCCCCTTGGGGTGCCCTCCCGGATGAACGTCGGGCAGGTGTTTGAGTGCCTCCTGGGCTGGGCCGCTGACAACCTGAACGTTCGTTTTAAGGTGATTCCCTTCGACGAGATGTATGGCGAAGAGGCCTCGCGCAACTCCACCCACGGCAAGCTGATGGAGGCTCGGGAAACCACAGGCAAAGACTGGGTCTTTAACCCTGACGACCCCGGCAAAATTCAGCTGCGGGATGGTCGAACGGGTGAGCCGTTTGACAAGGCGGTTACCGTCGGTCGAGCCTACATGCTGAAGCTGGTGCACCTGGTTGACGACAAGATCCACGCCCGCTCCACGGGTCCCTACTCCCTGGTCACCCAGCAGCCCCTGGGCGGTAAGGCCCAGCAGGGGGGGCAGCGCTTTGGAGAAATGGAGGTGTGGGCCCTGGAAGCCTTTGGGGCCGCCTACACCCTCCAGGAACTGCTCACGGTGAAGTCTGACGATATGCAGGGGCGCAACGAGGCCCTCAATGCGATCGTCAAGGGCAAGTCTATCCCGCGTCCTGGCACCCCTGAGTCCTTCAAGGTGTTGATGCGAGAGCTGCAGTCGCTCTGTTTAGACATTGCGGTGCACAAGGTAGAAACCCGAGAAGACGGCACCAGTCGCGACACTGAGGTCGACCTGATGGCCGATGTCAACAGCCGCCGCACCCCCTCTCGCCCCACCTACGAGTCCATCGCCCGGGATGAGGAGCTAGAAGTAGAAGACTAGCCCATCTCCACGCCGGCCCCGGACTGTCTGGTGAGACAGTCCTAGGGCCAAGCTAACCCTGCCTTACCCAAACCGAGCGCGATTACAAGGAAAACACCCAGCATGGCCAAGCTAGAACAGCGGTTTGACTACGTCAAAATCGGCATCGCCTCCCCTGAACGGATTCGCCAGTGGGGAGAACGTACCCTGCCCAATGGGCAAGTCGTCGGCGAAGTAACCAAGCCCGAAACCATCAACTACCGCACCCTCAAGCCCGAGATGGATGGGCTGTTCTGTGAGCGGATCTTTGGCCCCGCCAAGGACTGGGAATGTCATTGTGGCAAGTACAAGCGTGTGCGCCATCGCGGTATTGTGTGCGAGCGCTGCGGGGTAGAGGTGACCGAGTCCCGCGTCCGTCGCCACCGCATGGGCTACATCAAGCTGGCGGCTCCGGTGGCCCACGTGTGGTACCTCAAGGGTATCCCTAGCTATATCGCTATTTTGCTCGATATGCCCCTGCGGGACGTCGAGCAGATTGTTTACTTCAACGCCTATGTGGTTCTGGATGCCGGCAATGCCGAAAATCTGAGCTATAAGCAGCTGCTGACCGAAGATCAGTGGATTGAGATCGAAGATCAGCTCTACGACGAGGAGACTGAGCTGGCCGGAGTGGAGGTGGGCATTGGGGCCGAAGCCCTCCAGCAGCTGTTGGAGGATCTAGAACTGGAAACCACGGCGGAAAAGCTGCGGGAAGATATTGCCAACTCCAAGGGGCAAAAGCGGGCCAAGCTGATTAAGCGTCTGCGGGTGATCGACAATTTCATCGCCACTGGGTCTAAGACCGAATGGATGGTGCTGGATGTGATTCCGGTGATTCCCCCTGACCTGCGACCGATGGTGCAGTTGGACGGGGGGCGCTTTGCCACCTCTGACCTCAACGATCTATACCGTCGGGTGATTAACCGCAACAACCGCCTGGCTCGCCTCCAGGAAATTCTGGCGCCGGAGATCATTGTTCGCAATGAGAAACGGATGCTGCAGGAGGCGGTGGACGCTCTGATCGACAACGGTCGTCGGGGTCGTACCGTGGTAGGGGCCAACAACCGCCCGCTGAAGTCTCTGTCAGACATCATTGAGGGTAAGCAGGGACGCTTCCGGCAAAACCTGCTGGGTAAGCGGGTTGACTACTCCGGTCGTTCGGTCATTGTGGTGGGGCCGAAGCTACAGATTCACCAGTGTGGTCTACCTCGAGAAATGGCGATCGAGCTGTTCCAGCCCTTTGTCATTCACCGACTGATTCGGCAGGGGTTAGTCAACAACATCAAGGCGGCGAAAAAACTGATTCAACACAATGACCCCAGTGTGTGGGACGTGCTGGAAGAGGTGATTGAAAGCCACCCGGTAATGCTGAACCGAGCCCCGACCCTTCACCGTCTGGGTATTCAGGCCTTTGAGCCGATTCTGGTAGAAGGGCGGGCGATTCAGTTGCACCCGCTGGTGTGTCCGGCCTTTAACGCTGACTTTGACGGTGACCAGATGGCGGTGCACGTGCCCCTGTCCCTGGAGGCACAGGCGGAGGCCCGG